>NZ_JBIAXS010000004.1:54174-305893 GCF_042896885.1 Streptomyces sp. NPDC001231 | reverse complement strand
ACCACAGCAACCTCGTCCGGAGTCACACACTCCCAACGCCACACCGGCCCAGAAGGACACGCACCACCACACCCGACCTGACCAAGCCCTACTAGCGCTGCGACCGGAAAGGTTCACCGGCTCGCGACGCCCGGCACGGCACCTCGCCGCGTTGTCGCATCACCCGAGTACATCCAGTACGCGGGTCATGCTCCGCCTTGCGATGTACCGCACCGGACGCCGCGAGCTTCCCGGCAAACCTTTCCGGTCACAGCACTAGCGACCGAGCCGAACCCGCAGCGACCCCCGACAGCAGCCGGTGGGGCGCGTTCCTTGAGGCGGCTGCCGGCCTGGCAGCCGTACCGCCGCGACCGACACCGCCTACGGCCATACCGCGCGCCTGGACATCGGCGATGGCACACGTGCCTGCTCCGGCACCCTCGTCCATCCCGAATGGCTGCTCACGGCGGCCAGTTGCTTCGTCGACGACCCGGCCGTCGATCTCACCGTGCCCGCCGGAGCGCCGAAGCTGAAGACGACCGCGACCATCGGACGCACCGACCTGACCACCACGCAGGGCGAGGTCCGCCACGTGGTGGAACTGGTGCCGCGTACCGACCGCGACGTCGTGCTCGCCCGCCTCTCGGCGCCGGTCACCACCACGCCCGTCGCCCTGGCGGCCGGCGCGCCCACCGTGGGCGAGGAACTGCGCGTCGCCGGTTACGGCCGCACCAAGGACGAGTGGGCGCCGGTGAAGCTGCACTCCGGCGCGTTCTCCGTGGACGCCGCCGACGCCACCACCGCCACCGTGACGGGCAAGGACAACGCCGCCGTGTGTAGGGGCGACGCGGGCGGACCCACGCTTCGCGTCACAGCCGGCGTGGCCACCCTGCTCGCCATCAACAGCCGCTCCTGGCAGGGCGGTTGCTTCGGCAGCGACTCGGCCGAGACCCGCGGCGGAGCCGTCGCGGCCCGTGTCGACGACCTCGGCGACTGGATCTCCTCCAAGGTCGGCGCGACCCGCGTGAGCGACTTCGACTGCGACGGCGTCGAGGACGTCGCGGTCGGCGACCCCACGGCGTCCGTCAACGGCCGGTCCGGGGCCGGCCTGGTCCGCGTCGTCTACGGCGGCGGCAAGGGCAGCGTCGTCCTCCACCAGGACGTCGACTTCGTTCCGGACAAGGCCGAGGCGGGCGACGGCTTCGGCTCGCAGCTCGCCGTGTTCGACCACGACCAGGACGGCTGCTCCGACCTGGCGGTGGGCGTCCCCTTCGAGGACGTCGGCACGGCCACCGACGCCGGCATCGTGCAGACCTTCTCGCTTCTCGGAGCGCCCGGCGATTCAGACCACTGGATCGAGGCGGGCAACGCCCGCGGCCTGCCGGGCACCCCGGCGCCTCACAGCGGGTCGGCAACCACCTCAACGCGACCGGTACGCACCTGTGGATCGGTATGCCGTACGGTCCCGCCGAGCGCGGCGCCGTCCACGCCCTGCCATGGACGAATGCCATGGGCGGCACCGGCGACACCGTGCTGACCCAGCAGCCAGGCCTGAACGGCCTTCCCCTCACGGGCAAGGCATTCGGCATGGCGATCCGCTGACCGGAAGCCGTACGGGCCCCGGGCGGATGATCCGGACGCTGCCGGCGAATCCGTCCCGCCGGATCTCATCCGGCGGGACGGAGTGCCGCGAAGGGGGCGAGTGATCTGCCGGTGAGCCGGGCATCGAGTCGTGCCGGATCGATGGCGGCGCCCGTGAAGTGGTGGTTCACCGTCGTGCGACACTCCATGCCATGTTCGGAGTCATCCATCTCCCCACCTACTTGGCAGGGCTCGTCCTCATCGTCCTGCTTCCCGGGCCCAACTCGCTGTACGTGCTGTCCGTCGCCGCCCGGCGCGGGATACGCGCCGGGTACACCGCCGCCGCGGGTGTCTGGTGCGGGGACACCGTGCTCATGACGCTGGGAGCGGCCGGGGCCGCCTCCCTGCTGAAGGCGAACCCCGTGCTGTTCGGGATCGTCAAGTACGCCGGCGCCGGATATCTGACCTGGATCGCGATCGGCATGCTGCGGACCGGCTGGGGGATGTGGCGGGCCCGGCGGGAGAAGGCGGCGCAGGAGGAGGACTCCGCTCCGGTGGCCGCCGGCGAGCGGCCGTTCCGCCGCGCTCTCGTCGTCAGCCTCGTCAACCCCAAGGCGATCCTGTTCGTCATCGCCTTCTTCGTGCAGTTCGTCGACCCGGCCTATGCCTATCCGGCGCTCTCCTTCGTCATCCTCGGCGCCTTCCTCCAGTTCGCCAGCGTCCTCTACCTCAGCGCGCTGATATTCGGCGGCATGAAGCTGGCCGCCGCCTTCCGCCGCCGCAAGCGCCTGTCGGCGTCGGCGACCTCCGCGGCGGGCGTGCTGTTCCTGGGCTTCGCGGTGAAGCTGTCGCTGGCGAGCGTGTAGTCACCGGCCCGGCAGCCGCCGGGCGCCTCAGGGACCGCAGACGGCACGGCCCCGGAACGGATCCGTTCCGGGGCCCACTGCTGTCCCATGGGGCTTGTTGCGCCGTCGTGTCCGGCCGGGTCAGCCGAGCAGCCGCCGCAGGTTCAGCCTGCCCCACAGCAGGCTGGCGGCGAACGAGAGGGCCAGGACCGTGATCAGCAGACCGACCAGAAGCAGCCCCGCCATCGGTCCGCTCAGGTCCGCCGACACCAGCGGTGCGACGACCTCCTCGAGGAACAACACATGGACCATGTACGCGCCGAGCGCCGCACCGGCCAGCTTCTGCAGCAGGGGCCGCCACTTCTCCGGGATCCGGACCCGGCTGATGAGGAGCAGCACGCCGACGCACATGACGCCGACGAACAGGTGCGCGTTGGGGATCACATAGTGGATCTGCGTGTTGTACCAGAGACACCCGGCCATGGTGAGCGGCAGCAGGACGAACAGCGGTCGGCGCCACCGTACGACGCCGGCGGGGAGGGCGAACAGCATCGCGCCCCCGACTGCGTACACCACCGAATAGGTACCGAACCCCCAGGCCACCGAGGGCATCCGGTGATCCGTGACCGCCCCGAGCGTGGTCAGCACGCTCGGCAGGACCGCGATGCCGAACAGTGCCGCTCCGAGCCCCCAGGGCCGCTTCCCCGCCCTGATCATCATCGCGAAGGCGAGCAGCGCGATGATCGGAATGTAGTTGTACATGAACCACAGGTGGTAGGCGGGCCGTACCGAGCCGAAGAGGGAGTCCGTCGCCAGCTCGGTCATGGGCCGGTCGTTGCGGTCCCGCAGCCAGGCCCAGACCAGATAGATCGCCGTCCACGCGAAGAGCGGAACCGTGTTGCGGACGATCCGCTGCCACATCCGGGCGCTGTCGCGCGGGGGCGCGCCGACCAGCACGGCCCAGCCGGCGATGGCGAAGTACATGGGAACGGCGAACGGATTGATCGCCTCCGCCACGTGTCCCGCCCAGTACGACCCTGAACCCTTGGCCGGGTTGTTGTCGGTGGCGTGGATGAACTGGGCGCCCACATGTCCCAGCATCACGGTGGCGGAACAGATCAGCCGCATCAGGTCGATGTCGTAGCGGTGTTCCCGCGGTGCGGCGGCCTGTTCGGACGGAGCGCTGCGCTGCTGCGGCAGGCCCACGGCTATGTCATTCGGCACCGCGTCACTCTCTTACTGCTCGGTGTACGGGAGTTGAAGAGCTGGTGGCTCCCCCGTGGCTGCTGGGCCTCGGTTGGCCGTCCGGGACGGATGAACGCGCAGGTCGCCCCACGCGTCATCGCCTCACGCCGCGTCGCACCGCCCTGCGCACCACGCGCTTCGCGCGGCGCACCTGGATCTTCGCGCGCGACCGCGGGTGGCTGCCGGGAAGGCCGAGTTCGGCCAGCCGCAGTTCGGGGAAGTAGTAGCCGGGGCTGTCGGCCAGATTGTTCCGCAGCCAGTCCGTCGTCGACTCCCGCAGCTGCGGGTACGCCTTGGGCTGCATGCAGAAACCGATCGCCCGGACCAGCGGCGACAAGGTCCCGGGGGCGGTGCCGACGAGAGCCGGGGTCTCCTCGCGCTCCAGATCGGGCACCAGGTGGTCGACCAGGGTCAGGGGCACGCGGTTGCTGTTCGGGTAGGGCTGGAGGCGCCGCGTCACCAGCGCGGTCCCGACCCGTGCGACGGGCACGTCGAAGTAGGCGGAGGCGGTCATCATGGCCGTCGAGAAACAGCCGACGACGAGTGCGGGACGGCAGTGGTGGTAAAGCGTCTCGGCCAGCAGCGGCGCGTCCAGCACGGTGAGCCGGACGCCGGCGTCCGCCGCCGCCTTGCTCAGCGCGTCCGAGTAGTCGGCGGGTGCCGTCGGATGGGGCTTGAAGACCAGGGAACGGTGCCCGGCGCGCACGGCCCCGGTGAGCATGCGGACATGGAGGTCCTCCTCCTCCTGCGCGCTCAGGATGTTGATCGCCGCCAGATACTGGCCGAGGAGCACGGCCGTCGGCGCCTCCTCCAGGACGGGCGCCAGCCGCGGGTCGTCCGCCGCGTCCCGGGAGATCTCGTCGAGCACGCCGCGGAACGCCTCGTCCGGGACGAGCTCGGGCTCGACGCCGTACTCGGACAGCAGCATCGGCTTCAGGCCGGGTATCAGGTCGAGATGGAGCAGCCGCCGGATGCGGCGCGCGAGGGTCAGCGGCAGCTTGTCCCGGGTCGGCCCGTAGCTCATGAGGCCGTCGGCGTACACATGGACGGCGCTCTCGGAGAAGATCGCCGCCAAGGCCTGGGCCGGGTTGACCTGGATCGACTCGACGGCGAGCTCGATCAGGTCCCGCTTGTCGATGCCCCACAGCAGACGGAGCGCCCGCTGCCACAACACCGTGTCGTTGCCCCGCGGACCCCAGGCGCTGGGGTGGTGGGGGCTGATCGCCTCGTTCCAGCTGACCACCGAGTCGAAGCGGCCGGCCATGCGTGCGTAGCCGTGCATCTCGTCGAGGCGCAGGGCCGTCTCCGGTATGGCGGCGTTGTTGGAGACCAGCAGGATGCGTCGGGCCTCGTGGCGCGGTCCGAACAGGCCCGCGTCGAGCGCCGCGGCGAGAGTGGCCGCTCCGTAGAGGGTCGAGACCTGGAAGATCTGGGTCTTTCGGGGCATGGTTCAGGCAGCCTTCCGCCCGTCACGCAGGCGGCTGAGCAACCTGCTCCGAGTGCTGTCCATAGTGGTGAGGGTGTCCTCGAGCGTTCGCTCGGGCATGCGGTGGAGCGCGGCTTTCGCCTCACGCCGCAGTCGCTGGGCCGTCGAGGGCTCGTACTCGTTCGCCTTGCCGATATGGAAGGCGATCATGGCGCAATAGGTCCGTACGGCCTTGGGGAGGAAACGCTCGGTCTCCGAGTCCTGCAGCACATCCTGCAGCAACGCGTCGTAGGCCGGGATGAAGTCCAGCTGCCGCGCGTCCTTGATCTGGGTGAGCGAGGTCGCGACGCCCCTCCGGTAGAACACGCCGTGCACACCGAGGGAGGCATACGTCCTGGCCTTCAGATGCAGGCGCCAGATCCACAACCGGTCCTCGGCGGTGCGGAGTTCGGTCGCGAAGCGCATGCCCCCGTCGGCGAAGAGGTGCCGGCGGTAGATCCCCGCCCAGACGAAGGGGTAGTCGACCATCGTCTCCGATTCGGCCGGCGCTATTCCGTCGCGCGGATCCATCACGAGGTTGCGCACCGGGGCCGGGGGCCGCCGGACCACCCGCTCGGTGCCCGTGGCCTGGACATGATCGGTACG
The DNA here is from genome assembly GCF_042896885.1 of Streptomyces sp. NPDC001231. NCBI lineage: Bacteria > Bacillati > Actinomycetota > Actinomycetes > Kitasatosporales > Streptomycetaceae > Streptomyces > Streptomyces sp. NPDC001231. The sequence goes on along the minus strand of NZ_JBIAXS010000004.1, from coordinate 300,172 downwards.
GGCGAAGTCGCAGCCCAGTTCGTCCATGGCGCACACCAGTTCGGCGAGGTGACCCGGCCCGTACCAGTCGTCGCCGTCGAGGAAGGTGATGTACTCACCGCTCGCCGCGTCGATACCGCTGTTGCGCGCCTGGGCTATGCCCATGTTCTTCTCGTGCCGGATCACCTTGGCGCCCGGATGCCTCTCCGCCCAGCGGTCGATGACCATGGGGGTGGAGTCCGTGGAGCAGTCGTCCACGAGCAGGAACTCGACATCGGGATTCGCATTGTTGGCGAGGCTTCGCAGCGTGCTCTCGGCGAACGCTCCCACATTGTGCATGGGGACGACAACAGACAGTTTCGGCACAGAGGCCTCTCACGCTCGAAGGTTGGGGATTGGAACAGGCTAACGATGCTCCCGACGGGTGCAGTGTCGCCCGAGGTATGGAGAGATGAATTATGTTCGAATCATCGGTGAATGATTGATGTTCTACGCCTGGCCAAAGGTTTTCCTGAGCTCGTCGATGTTCGACCGGGTCGTTTCCCACAGGAGCTTCTGCGCGTCGTGAACCTCCGCCACGGCGGTCGCGTGGTCGTCGAGGATCGCCGTGGCCCGTTCCGTGAGCCGGGAGCCGAGTTCCCGGTCGTGCACGGACAGCCCCCATTCCTCGCGTCCGATGTCGGACAGGAAATAGGCGAGCTTCGGATGGGAGACGAGGCTGAGGATGGGGGTGCCGCAGCCGAAGGGGATCATGCCCGCGTGCCCGCGCATGCCGATCACCAGCCGCGACCGGCCGTACAGCTCCCGGATGCCGTCGTTCGACATGTCGTAGAGCTGCTCCACGGGCAGCGTGAGGCCGTGCTCCCGGCGCAGGTCGTGCACGAACCTCTCGTCGGCGGGCATATGGGCCGCGTACCGCACATCGGCCCGGTCCCGCAGTTCCCGGAGCGCGGTGGCCAGCTGGGCGAGGAAGTGGCCGTAGTCGTTGCCGAACCGCAGCCCCGCGCGGTCGTAGGCGCAGTTGACCAGGACGGTCTCGGATCTCTCGGCCGGATCGAACCGGCCCGGGGCGAGGTACCGCGCCACGGTGGTCGGGCAGGGCTGGTAGCGCACCCGGTCGCGCAGCTCCTCGGGGAGCAGCTCCCGGACCCGCTCGATCGAGCCATGGTTGCGCAGCCCGAAGAACGCCGACCGTTCGACGAGCACCCGCAGGCTCTCGGCGAACCGGCTCCGGCGGTAGAGCTGTCCGTCGAACACGTTGTAGCCGACCGCGAATACCGCCAGGGGCGTGGTGATCCGCGCCAGGAGCTCGTCCGGGACGTTCCACTGCCAGTGGCTGTTGCCGTTGGGGGAGGTGTCCGGGAGGAAGAGCCCGCCGCCGCCCACGATCACTCCGCGCCGGGCGTTCAGCTGCTCCAGTGCCGCTTCGTCGACCAGCCGGTGCACCGGCTGCCGGTACCAGCGGCGCGGGCCGGTGTCGGTGTCGAAGCACATGCGCACGGCCTCGGGCAGGACCTTGTCCCCGGCGTTCTCCTGGCCCTCGGCGAACAGCGCGACATGGGCCAGCTGGTGCGCGGCGGCGTCCGGCTCTTCCGGTGCCGGTCCCTCGGGGCGGGTGCGCACATACCAGCTGTGGCAACCGGCGTCGGTGGGATCGGCGTCCAGGCCCTCGCGGGCGTACGCGTGCGCGTCCTCCTCCCGCCCGCACAGCCACGCCAGACGGGCGAGCTGGGCGAAGGCACGCGGGGCGACATCGGGTGAGGCCGCCGCCAGGAGCAGATGCGCCTCGGCCTCGGCGTAGCGCGACAGCGCCATCAGGCAGACGCCCAGCGTCTCCTGGCAGCGGGGCGCGTCCAGCCGGTCGCCCACGACCGGGGCGAGGACGTCGACGGCCTCGTCGTAGCGGCCCTGCCGACGGTACACATCGGCCACCGTACGGGCGAGACCGAGGGAGGGACGCGCCTCGAGCAGCGGTGGCGCGCAGTGCGCCAGAAGGCCGGCGTGCTTGTCGCCGGGCAGGGCGCAGTAGGCCGCCCGGAACTCCTCGTCGCTCATCTCGAAGCGGCGCCGCGCCTCGGCGGCCGGACCGTCCCCGGGCGCGTCGGAGGGGCCGGTGAAGTGGAGGACGGCGACGTTCGCGGGCACCGGCGAGTCGCCGGGGAGCCGGTGGGTGAGGAAGTCGTACCGCGCGTCCACCGGAACCAGGACGTCCGCCGACGAGAGGTCCGGACCGCCGTCGCCGGAGAGCCGGGCCACCAGGGCGTCGTCCACGTCGGTGCGCTGGATCACCAGGAGGCCGCCGGGCAGGACGGCGTGCCGCTCCCCGCCCTCCCCGTCGTACAGCGCCTGTTGGACGGCGCCCACACCATGGCGCATCCGGAGCAGCTCACCGAGGTCCCCCAGCACCACCATGTCCGGGCTGAGGGCGATGACCGTGTCATAGCCCTCCAGCCGGAAGAGGTCGGCGCGGCTGTCCGCCCGGCGGGTGACGACACGCGGGTGCAGGCGGTGCAGGGCGTCGAACGAGGAGTCGGCCGGCCCCGGGTGCAGGACCACGAAGTCCTCGCACACGCCCGGGTTGGTCAGTACCAGACTGCGCAGCAGCGTGGCCAGAGCGGGCAGGCGGTCGCTTTCGGTGTGGACGGCGAAGGCGATGCGGCGTCTGCCGGTGACGGTGCTGCGGTCGTCCGCCAAGGAGTGGGTCATCGCAGGGCGATCCTCATCTTGCTGTTGTCGGCGTGTGTCGCGTGGTCCATGACCCACTCGGCTTCCCTCGGCCGCAGCCGGCCGGGCAGGCCGAAGCCGATGAGGTCCAGGCGGGGGCTGACATCCAGGAAGTCCAGGAGCCGCAGGACGGTGAAGGCGGTGGTGGTCGCCGGTTCCCAGTCGCCCTCGCCGATCAGCGCCGGGTCGGTCAGGGGCGCGCGCAGGGACGCGTCACCGATGTGCTCCTGCGCTCCGGGCACGAGCCGCTGCCGCGTGGCACGGCGCCATGGTGCGGCCGGGGAGCCGAACACCAGCCGGATGCCGGCCGGCTGCGTCCAGGCGGGTCCGTTCCACGGGGTCTCGCCCCGCAACGAGACGGCGTGCAGATCGGTGCGCTCGCCGGTGCCCTCCACGCGGACCCCGAACGAGTCGCAGCGCGCCACCAGGTCGTAGCCGTCGATCTCGGCGCCCGACGCACTCCCGGCTGCGTCGGCACCCGAGACCAGGCACACCGTCCGCCCCTCGAGCAGTCCGCGCAGCCCGCCGACGCCGATCGGGGTGCTCCCGCCGAGCAGCGGGTCGGACAGCGCGGGCCGCTCGACCAGCCGCCGGTACGTCCCGTACAGCCTCAGCAGGCGCCGCACGGTCGGGTCCCCGGCGCCGTGCTCGGCCACCCGCGCCTGTACGAAGGCGGCGAACTCCGGGGCCGCGACCGCGGAGGGCTGTCCGAGCAGGTCGCGCAGCTGGGAGCCGGCCCGGGGGAAGAGCGCGTCGGCCTCTTCCAGGCACGCCCGCTGCCGCCGCAGGGTGTCGATCCTGCGGACGACCTCCTTTGCCGCGCCGCTGTCCTGCACCAGCGTGAGGTGGCGCTCGTAGCACTCCAGTGCCTCCGCCTCGCGGCCGAGCCCGTCGAGGGCCAGGCCGTGCAGCCGCCAGGCTCCCCTGGACCGCTGCCGGATCCGGGTCGACGTCTCGGCCACGCCCAGGGCGAGGGCCAGTCCGCTGTCCCCGCCGGCCTCCAGGGCACGCTCGCCGACCTTGAGCAGGGAGTCGAAGGGATCGGCCGACGGCGTGTCGAGGGAGGTGGCGAAGGTGCCGATCGCCCGGGTGAGGCGGGCGTGCCGGGGAGAGGACGTCTCGCTCTGCGCCGCGAGGTACTCGCCGCACAGGCGCATGCTCCGGGCGAACAGTTCCAGCCTGGCGGCCTCCTTCTGCCGTGCCTTGAACAATCCCGCCAGGGGGTTCGTCATGCCTTCCACCGTCCTCCGATCGAAGGACGCATCGTGCCCCAGTACGACGGTTCCCGAGTGGCTTCCCGGTGGACGGCGGGTAAAGAGTCCCGGTTCGGCAGCCGACCGGACGACGTCGCCCGGCGAGGACCGGGGTGTCCGCCGGCAGGCCGCCGTACCCGCGGCAGGGCCATGATCCGGACGCGCCGCCCGGTGCGGCCGGCGCTCGGGTCCTCAGCCCCGTACGGCGTTCTTCAGCGCCCGCGCCCGCCGCACCATCCGGCGCGCCGTGGCGCTGCGGGGGAGGAACGCCAGCCGCTCCGGGATGCCGCCCGGCAGCCCCAGCGATGTGAGCCGGCGGCGCTTGAAGTAGTGCTGGGTGCGCGGTCCGAAGTACTGGGAGAGGAAGCGTTCCGCTGCCGGGCGAAGGCCCGGGTGGATCTGCGGCTGCATGGTGAAACCGACGGCGGTGACCAGCCCGGTCAGCATGTCGGCGGCGACGGCGGACTCCTGACCGTCGTCCTTCCCCGCCTCCAGGTCCGGCAGCAGCGCGTCGGCCAGGACGACGGGGACGCGGTTGCTGTTCTGGTAGGGCGTCAGGCGCTCCAGCACCAGACCGGTCCCGACCCGGGCGACCGGCAGGCCGTGGAAGGCGGAGGCGGTGAACAGCGCGGTCGAGAAGCATCCGGCCACCAGCGCGGGCCGGGTCTTCTCGAACAGCACCTCGGCGAGGACGGGCAGGTCCAGGACGGTGAGGTCCACACCGAGCCGTTCCGCCTCGGCCTCCAGCGCCCGGCCGTAGCGGGCCGGAGCGGTCGGGTGGGGCTTGAAGACGACCGAGCGGTGCCCGCGGGCGACCGCGCCCCGCAACATCCGCACGTGCAGCTCTTCCTCCTCCTCGGCGGAGAGGATGTCCAGCGCGGACAGGTACTGGCCGAGCAGTACGGCGGCACGCTCGGGCAGCGGCGGAAGCTGCGGCACGGCGTCGCCGATCCGGCGCAGCACCTTCATGAACGCATCGGTCGGCAGGGCCTGCGCGGGCACGTCGAACTCGGTCAGCAGCAGCGGGGTCAGACCGGGGACCAGGTCCAGGTGGAGCAGCCGCCGCACCCGCGTGCCGACCAGCGGGTCGATCTTGTTGCGCGTGGGACCGTAGCTCATCAGCCCGTCGGCGTAGACGTCGATGGGCGCCTCGGCGAACGACTGGGCGATGGCCAGGGCCGGGTTGACCTGGAGGGACTCCATCACCAGGGCCACGCGGTCGTCGCCCAGGCCCCACAGCAGCCGCAGATGACGCTCGAACAGAGGGAAGCCGTCGGGGTGCGGGGACCAGGCCCCGGGGTGGAAGGGGCGGATCGCCTCGTTCCAGGACAGCACGCCGTCGAAGTGGTCGCGCAGCGGTGCGAAGCCCGGCATCTCGTCGACGGACGGGGTGACCTCCGGCGTCGCCGCGTTGTTGCACACCAGCAGCAGGCGGCGGTCCGCCTCGGGGAAGCAGTCGGACTCGATCGCGGCGGCCAGGGTGGCGGCGCCGTACAGCGTCGAGGCGCAGAAGATCTGGGTGGTGCGGGACATCAGGAGGCCGCCTTCGCTGCGGGAACCCGGCGGCGCAGTCGACGCAGCCTGGAGGAACGGTTCAGGTCCATGGTGTCGAGGACGTCGGTGAGCAGCTCCTGCGGCAGCCGCCTGATCGCCGCCGCGCTCATGGTCCGCAGCTGCCTGGCCACCGACGGTTCGAACTTGTCGATCTCCGACAGGTGGTGGGCGATGATCGCGCAGTAGGTGCGCACCGCCTTCGGCAGCAGCCGGTCGGCCTCGGGGTCGGCCGCGGTCTCCTCGATCACCTGGTCGAAGGCGCGGATGAAGTCGAGTTGGCGCACATCGCCGATCTGCGTGAGGGAACCGGCCACCCCGCGCCGGTAGAAGACGCCCAGCAGACCCACCACGGCGAACGACTCCGCCTCCCGGTGCAGCCGCCAGATCCACGGCCGGTCCTCGGCCGTGCGCAGACCGTCGGTGAAGTGCAGCAGCCCCCGGTCGACCAGCCGGCGGTGGTAGACACCCGCCCAGGCGTAGGGGTAGTCGACGGAGGTGGTGCGTTCGGCGGGCAGGATCGCCTGCCGCGGGTCCATCACCTCGCCCCGCCGGCCGTGCGGGACACGCCGGATCGTGCGCGCCCGCCCGGTGCACTGCACATGGTCGGTGCGGACGAAGTCGCAGCCCAGCTCCTCGATCGCGGCGAGCAGCCGCGGGTAGTAGCCGGGGGCCAGCCAGTCGTCGCCGTCCAGGAAGGTCAGATACTCGCCGCGCGCCGTGTCGATCCCGGTGTTGCGCGCGGTCGCCAGCCCGCCGTTCCTCTCGTGTCTGACGTACACCGCCCCCGGCAGCTCGCGCTCCGCGCGCGCGAGCATGTCCGGTGTCTCGTCGCGCGAGCAGTCGTCGACGAGAATGAATTCGAAGTCCTCGCGGGCGTTCGCGCGCAGGCTCTTCAAGGCGTCGGACGCGTATTGCCGGACGTTGTAGAACGGCACGATGACGGAGAGCTTGACCACGCAGGCGAGGTTAGGAAGCGGTCCCGCCCCCGTCTTTACCGCCGGCTTGAGCTTGGGTGAACGGCGCGTGGCGACGCAGTGAACCAGCCCTTTTTCCAGGCCGTCGGCGGCCTGATTCGCCATTCGGCGATGTGCTGTTAACTGTTTGTTGTGTTCGGGTTGGGTGGAACCTAGAAAAGCCTTCCTACGGTCTTCGACGTGCCAGCCAGTGCGAAGAAGTCCCGGCGAGTCGCCGTTCTCGCGGATTCCGACACCCGATGGAAATGGGGAGCGCTCACGGCGAACCGCTTGGTTTCCGCCGGTGTTGCCCCCGACCCGGGTGAATCGGACATCCGGCTCGACGGCTACCTGCTGCGGGGCCGTGCCACCCCCACCGCCCGCCAGCTCGAGGAGGTCGGTGTCCGCGCGGACCGTCTGCGCGAGGTCACCGCCGCCGAGTTCCTGCGCGAGATGGCTCAGGAGCCGTACGACGTCGTCGTGCTCGCCCTCGTCGGCGGCGGAGTCCAGGCCATGCTGCACGGACTGGCCCACGTCTGGCAGGGGCGCACCGAGCGGCCCGTGGTCGTCACCGGCTACGTGGGCGTCGTCTACGAAAAGCTCACCGACGGTCTGCTGCTGCGGCACGGCGCCGACCTCGTCCTTGCCAACTCCCGTCAGGACGCGGACCGTTTCCGGACCGTGTACGAGGGAGTGGGCGCCGACGCCTCGTCGGTGACCGAGGTGGCGCTGCCGTTCCTCGGCGGCGCCGTGCACGCCCCGGACCGGACGGAGGACGACCCCTACACGGTCGTCTTCGCCGCGCAGCCCTCCGTGCCGCAGAGCCGCGGGGACCGCGCCTACCTGCTGGACCGGCTGATCCAGCACGCCCGCCGGCACCCCGGGCGCGAGGTGCTGCTCAAGCTCCGCTCCAAGCCGGGCGAGCACACCACGCACATCGAGGAACTGCCGTACCAGAAGCTGGCCCAGCGCAAGGACCTGCCCGCCAACTTCCGCCTGGTGTACGGGAACATGGGCGAAGTCCTGGACCGCACCGACCTGCTGGTCACGGTCAGTTCCACGGCCGCCCTGGAGTCCCTGCACCGGCGCATCCCCACCGTCGTCCTGACCGACCTCGGGGTGCGGGAGGCGCTCGGCAACCACCACTTCGTCGGCTCCGGCTGCCTGGCCTCCTGGGACCAGCTCGACGCCGGGCACGAGCCCGAACCGGACCCGCGGTGGGTGGCCCGCCAGGGCGTCGCCACCGGAGGCACGTACGAGGCCGCCTTCGACAGGGGCCGCCACCGCGTCGACGAACTGCTCGCCGCCGGTGAACTCCCGCCGCTGAAGCCCTACTACACCCCCGTCACGGCCCCCGGCTACCTGCCCGGCGTCCTCGCCCGCCACCACCTCGCCCCCGACGGCAGCCCGCTGCCGGGCGCGCCCGCCGCCGACCGGTCGCCCGGCCCCGTACGCCGGATCTTCCGCCATGCCGCCCGCGGCGCCTACCGCCACGGCGTGCAGCGCGTGGCGCCCGTGATCCGGCGGATGGGGGAGCTGTGAACGACCGCGTCCCACACCAAGGAGTGCAGCCCATGACCGACGCCCACCCGGACGCGGGATCCGGCGCCCCGGCGCGCCGCGTGCTCGCGGTGATACCCGCGCGCGGCGGCTCCAAGGGCGTACCCGCGAAGAACCTCGCCCCCGTCGGCGGCGTCCCGCTGGTCGCCCGTGCCGTGCGCGAGTGCCGGGCGGCCCGGCTGGTGACCGACGTGGTGGTCTCCACCGACGACCAGGCCATCGCGGCCGCCGCCCGCCAGGCCGGCGCCGAGGTGGTGCTGCGGCCGGCCGCCATCGCCGGTGACACCGCCACCTCCGAGGCCGCCGTGCTGCACGCCATGGACGCGCACGAGGCACTGCACGGAGCCCCGGTGGACGTGGTGCTGCTCGTGCAGTGCACCAGCCCGTTCCTGACGAGCGAGGACGTCGACGGGGTCGCGGGCGCGGTCGTCGAGGCCGGCGCCGACACCGCGGTGACCGTGGCGCCCTTCCACGGCTTCGTGTGGCGGGACGCCGCGGACGACCCGCTGACCGCCGGCGCACCGTCGGACGTGGCCGTCGCCGAGTCCGCGGCCACCGAGGGCGGTTACGGCGTCAACCACGACAAGTCCTTCCGCCCGCGCCGCCAGGACCGCCCCCAGGACCTGCTGGAGACCGGCGCCGCCTACGCCATGGCGGCGTCCGGGTTCCGCGCGCACCGGCACCGCTTCTTCGGCCGTACGGAGCTCGTCCGCACCGACCCGGCGCGGGTGCTGGAGATCGACGACCCGCACGACCTGGCGCGGGCGCGGGCGCTGGCACCGCTGTTCGACGCCGACCGGCCGGGGGCGCTGCCCACCGCCGCCGACGTGGACGCGGTCGTACTCGACTTCGACGGCACCCAGACCGACGACAGGGTGCTGATCGACTCCGACGGACGGGAGTTCGTCTCCGTGCACCGCGGGGACGGCCTCGGCATCGCGGCGCTGCGCGACAGCGGCCTGAGGATGCTGATCCTGTCCACGGAACAGAACCCGGTCGTCGCCGCCCGCGCCCGGAAGCTCAGGCTCCCGGTGCTGCACGGCATCGACCGCAAGGACCTCGCGCTGAAGCAGTGGTGCGAGGAGCAGGGCATCGCGCCCGAGCGCGTGCTCTACGTCGGCAACGACGTCAACGACCTCCCGTGCTTCTCCCTGGTGGGCTGGCCCGTGGCGGTCGCGAGCGCCCACGACGTCGTACGCGGCGCCGCACGCGCGGTCACCACCGTCCCCGGCGGCGACGGCGCGATCCGAGAGATCGCCAGCTGGATCCTCGGCCCCTCTCTCGATTCCCTCACCAAGTAAGGACGACTCCTGCCATGAGCACCAACTCCCGCATCCGCACCTTCGGTTCGCGTGAGGCCGGCCCCGGCCGCCCGGTCTACGTCACGGGTGAGATCGGCATCAACCACAACGGCGACATCGAGAACGCCTTCAAGCTGATCGACGCGGCCGCCGAGGCCGGCTGCGACGCCGTGAAGTTCCAGAAGCGCACGCCCGAGATCTGCACCCCGCGCGATCAGTGGGACATCGAGCGCGACACCCCCTGGGGCCGGATGACCTACATCGACTACCGCCACCGCGTGGAGTTCGGTGAGGACGAGTACCGCCGGATCGACGACTACTGCCGGGAGAAGGGCATCGCCTGGTTCGCCTCCCCGTGGGACACCGAGGCCGTCGCCTTCCTGGAGAAGTTCGACGTGCCGGCGCACAAGGTGGCCTCCGCCTCCCTGACGGACGACGAGCTGCTGCGCGCCCTGCGCGCGACGGGCCGCACGATCATCCTCTCCACCGGCATGTCCACGCCCAAGCAGATACGCCACGCGGTGGAGGTGCTGGGCTCGGACAACATCCTGCTCTGCCACGCCACGTCGACGTACCCGGCGAAGGCCGAGGAGCTGAACCTGCGCGTGATCAACACCCTGGAGAAGGAGTACCCGAACGTCCCGATCGGCTACTCCGGCCACGAGACGGGCCTGCAGACCACGCTGGCCGCGGTCGCCCTGGGCGCCGTCTTCGTCGAGCGCCACATCACCCTGGACCGCGCCATGTGGGGCTCCGACCAGGCCGCCTCCGTCGAGCCGCAGGGCCTGCAGCGCCTGGTCCGCGACATCCGCACGATCGAGGCCTCCCTCGGCGACGGGGTGAAGAAGGTCTACGACTCCGAGCTCGGCCCGATGAAGAAGCTGCGCCGCGTCACCGGCGTCGTCGCCGAGGCGGAGATCGCCGCGGCGGCGGGCGAGCCGGTCGCGGTGTGAGCCCCAGCCCCTTAACACGGACGGTCCCGCGCCGATGAGCCCCCACACCCTCGCCTTCGTCGAGAGCCCGGTACAACTGCTGAACGTGCTGGAATGGGCTCACGCCCGCGGCCACACCACCGACCGTGCCCCCGATCCGGGCGGGACCGCTCCCGGCACCCGCCCGGAGTCCGGGATCACCCTCGTCGTGCTGTCGCCGACCGATCCGATGAGCCGCGGTCAGCTGCGGCGGATGGCCCAGCTGGCCCGCGACGAGGGTCACGAGGTGCGGTGGGAGGAGGCGCGGGGCGGGGCCGGGGCGCCGTTGCGGACCATCGGCGGTCTGGCCGGGCCGCTCCGGCGGGCCGAGCGGGTCGTGATGGGGGACCCGTTCTCACGGTATGTGCAGCTCCTGCTGACGATCACCAAGGCACGGGACCTCGTGGTCGTGGACGACGGCACGGCGACGATGGAGTTCGTCGGCCAGCTCGCCCGCGGGGAGCGGCTGGTGCGCTGGCACCGCAAGGGCGGCCGCCGCGGCCCGCGGGACCTCGTCCTCGGCCCGGTGTCGGCCGCCGCGCGGCGCCGGCTCACCCCTCGCGGGGAGCGCCGGGTGGAGGTGTTCTCGTCCATGCCGATCGACGAGGCCCCGCGGGGTGTGACCGTCACCGCGAACCGCTTCGCCTGGACCCGCGACCGCTTCGGCCCGCCCAGTGTCACCACGAGCGCCGACCTGGTCGGCACGTCACTGGTGGAGACGGGCGTCGTCGACGGCGACCGGTACGTGGACGCCGTACGGGCACTGACCAGGACGCACGGGGCGACCCGCTACTTCGCCCACCGGCGCGAGAGCGCCGAGAAGCTGCACCGGCTGGCCGTGGAGACGGGCCTGCAGATCGTCCGCCCCGAGCTCCCCCTGGAGCTGATCGCCCGCCGAGGCCCGATCGGCCGTACGGTCCTCAGCTTCCCCTCCACCGTCGTCCACACCCTGCCGCTCGCCCTGGCCGGCACCGAGGTACGCGTCACCGTCTGCGACATCGACCCGAGCTGGCTGACGGCGCACGCCTCCCCGCGGGCCCAGGGCTTCCTGTCCGGGGTGACGGGCACCGCCCGGGACGTGCACCGCCTCGCCCGTACGGCCCAGGCCGGCTGAGCGCCCGCCGGGACTTCCGCGGGCGGCCCCGGGGAGTCCCGGCGGGGGCGGGACCGGTCCGGATGACGTCCGACAGGTGAACATCTCGGGCGTGGTTCCGGTGCGACGTGGTATGCCTGGAGAAAAGAACAAATGGGGCGGGGTGCCAGGGGTGTGATGCACACCACTCCCCCGGGGCTCCGTGATCCGCTCGGCCGTCGAAGGCGGGCGAGTTTACCCATCCCAGTCGACACGTATGCGCCGGGCGGTCACCTTTTCTTCCTCTAACGGGTTGAACTTTTGTTGATCTAGGGTCAGTTGACCACCCCGGCGTCCTACCCTTCAGAGGGTGAAGCAACTGATGTCCCCAGAGTCCGAGGCCGATCTCCCCGCTGATGCCACGGCGGACGCCCTGCCCGGCATGCTGCCGGAGGCGCTGTACGCCGAGCTCGTCGCCTTCCGGCGCGACCTGCACATGCACCCCGAGCTCGGCAACCAGGAGTTCCGTACCACCGCCGCGATCAAGGAGCGGCTGGAGAAGGCCGGGCTCGCGCCGCGGGTGCTCCCGGCCGGGACCGGTCTCGTCTGCGACATCGGCGGCGACCCCGGAGGCGGGGGACCGGCCGTGCTCGCCCTGCGCGCCGACATCGACGCTTTGCCCATCCCCGACACCAAGAGCGAGAGCCCGTACCGCTCCACGGTGCCCGACCGCGCCCACGCCTGCGGACACGACGTGCACACCACCGTCGCCCTCGGCGCCGGACTGGTCCTCGCGGACCTGCACCGGCAGGGACTGCTGCCGCGGCCCGTGCGGCTGATCTTCCAGCCCGCCGAGGAGGTGCTGCCCGGCGGCGCCGCCGAGGTCATCAAGAGCGGCGCGCTGGAGGGAGTGGGCCGGATCGTCGCCGTGCACTGCGACCCCCGGGTCGACGCCGGCCGGATCGGACTGCGCCAGGGCCCCATCACCTCCGCCTGCGACCGGCTGGAGGTCTCGCTGGACGGTCCCGGCGGGCACACCGCACGACCGCATCTGACGACGGACCTGGTCACCGCCGTCGCCCGGGTCGTCACCGACGTGCCCGCGCTCGTCGGCCGGCGGGTCGACACCCGTGCCGGGCTCGCCGTGACCTGGGGACGGATCGAGTCCGGGCACGCCCCGAACGTGGTCCCGCAGCACGCCGAACTCGCCGGGACGGTCCGCTGCCTGGACATCAACGCCTGGCGGCAGGCCCCCGACATCGTGGTCGCCGCGATCGACGAGGTCGCCAACCTGCACAAGGCCAAGTCCGAGATCAACTACGTGCGCGGGGTGCCGCCGGTCGTCAACGAACCGGTGGTGACCGAACTGCTGCGCGACGCCATGATCGCCCGGCGCGGCGCCGCCAACGTGGAGGACACCGAGCAGAGCCTCGGCGGCGAGGACTTCTCCTGGTACCTGGAGCACGTGCCCGGCGCGATGGCCCGGCTCGGGGTGCGCACCCCGGGTGAGCGGACCGTGCGCGACCTGCACCAGGGGGACTTCGACGCCGACGAGTCCGCCATCAGGGTGGGAGTGGAACTGTTCACCGCCGCCGCCCTGCTGCATCCGACGCGCTGATCCCGGCCGGAGGATCCGGAGAACGGGGCGCCCGGCCGGCGCCCCGTCCTTTGGACGTGCCACCCGCCCTCGACCGCCGGGCACGCGAAGGTCGTCCGCTGTCGGCACGGTTCGGTAACGGCCAGGAGAAACCCCGTTTCCCTCCACCTCTACGCGCGTTACTGTGCGCCGGAATCGCCACCAGAGGCGGCACATGGGGAAAACGGGCCGGCGACGGTGCCGTGGGCAAGAAGGGGTGCTTGCTGTGCGTCTGAACTCATCGAGGTCGAGATTCTCCCAAGCCGCGGTGACCGTAGCGGTCATCGCGCTCGCGGCCGCCGGGTGCGGCAAGTCCAGCAGCGATTCGGCCGGCGGCTCCGACAAGGCCGGCAGCAGTTCGGCCGGCGGCTCCGGCGCGTACTCGGGCAAGGGCATCGGTCTGGCGTACGACATCGGCGGCAAGGGCGACCAGTCGTTCAACGACGCCGCGTTCTCCGGTTTCCAGAAGGCCGAGGACGAATTCAAGATCGGCGGCCGGGACGTCGAGCCGAACGACAACGAGTCCGACGCGGACAAGGTGCAGCGCCTCGAACAGCTCGCCAAGGCCGGCTACAACCCGATCATCGGGGTCGGCTTCGTGTACGGCCCGGCGGTCAAGGAGGCCGCGGCCAAGTTCCCGAAGACGACCTTCGGCATCATCGATGACGAGACCGTCAAGGCCGACAACGTCGCCGACATGGTCTTCCACGAGGAGCAGGCCTCGTACCTGGCGGGTGTGGCGGCGGCCAAGACCACCAAGAAGAACCACGTCGGCTTCATCGGCGGTGTGGACATCCCGCTGATCCACAAGTTCGAGGCCGGGTTCGTCCAGGGTGCGAAGTCGGTCAACCCGAAGATCAAGATCGAGAAGCAGTACCTGACGCAGACCCCGCAGGAGGGCGGTTTCTCCAGCCCCGACAAGGGTGAGAGCGCCGCCAACGGTCAGATCGACGCCGGAGCCGATGTCATCTACCACGCGGCCGGCCTGTCCGGTCAGGGCGTCATCAAGTCCGCCGCAGCGCACAAGGTGTGGGCGATCGGCGTCGACTCCGACCAGTACGCGCAGAGCTCCCTGGCCAAGTACAAGGACTGGATCCTCGGCTCCGCCCTGAAGAACGTCGGCGGCGCGGTCTACGAGCTGACCAAGTCCGTCGTCGACGGCAAGCCGCTGTCCGGCGAGGTGCGCGGCGACCTGAAGTCGGGCGGTGTGGGCTTCGCCGACTCCAACCCGAAGTACAAGGCCATGAAGGACGTCGTCGCCGCCGTCGACAAGGCCAAGCAGGACATCATCGACGGCAAGGTCACCGTCAACACCGAGTGACCGCGCCGCCTGGCCCGAAGCACTGACGGAAAGGCCCCGGACCGGCACGGTCCGGGGTTTTTCGCCGTCATGCTGTCCGCGAGCGCCGGGCGTGCCCGTCGTGACGGTGGGACCACGACCTGCCTGGCCACGGGCCGGTGGCGTCCCCGGCGGGCGCCGACGCAGGGCCAGAGCGGCACCGAAGGATCAAAACGGTCGGATAACACTCTGGCAAGGAGGGGTTTTCCGCCATGTCTACGCGCGTTACGCTGCGGCGGAACCAGCGCCTGGTATGGGCGCTTGCACGAAGGAGTCTCGTTCCATGCGCCGGGTGTCCCGTATAGCGGTTGCAAGTGTCGCAACCGCAGCTCTCGCTGTCACTGTTTCCGCATGTGGCAGCAGCTCGTCCAGCAAGTCGGCCGGTGGCGGCGACAAGAACCTGGGCCTCGCCCTCGCCTACGACGTCGGCGGCAAGGGCGACCAGTCCTTCAACGACGCCGCCACGGCCGGCATGGACAAGGCCGACCAGGAGTTCGGCTACAAGAGCACGGCCGTCGAGCCGCAGGACGGTGAGTCGGACGCGGACAAGGTACAGCGCCTGGAGACCCTCGCCAAGCAAGGCTACAACCCGGTGATCGGCGTCGGCTTCGCCTACGCGCCGGCCGTCAAGGCCGCCGCCGCCAAGTTCCCGAAGACCACCTTCGGCATCGTCGACGACAACCAGATCAAGGCGAGCAACGTCACGGACCTGGTCTTCCACGAGGAGCAGGCCTCCTACCTGGCCGGTGTCGCCGCCGCCAAGACGACCAAGACGAACACCGTCGGCTTCATCGGCGGCGTGGACGTTCCGCTGATCCACAAGTTCGAGGCGGGCTTCAAGCAGGGCGTCGCGGACACCAAGAAGGGCGTCACGGTCAAGTCGCAGTACCTGACGCAGACCGCGCAGGAGGGCGGCTTCTCCAGCCCCGACAAGGGCGAGAACGCCGCCAACGGCCAGATCGACGCCGGTGCCGACGTCGTCTACGCCGCCGCGGGTCTGTCCGGCCAGGGCGTGATCAAGGCCGCCTCCGAGCACAAGATCTGGGCCATCGGCGTCGACTCCGACCAGTACAAGCAGGACGCGCTGGCCAAGTACAAGGCCTCGATCCTCACCTCGGCCATGAAGGACGTCTCCGGCGCGGTCTTCAACCTGGCCAAGTCGGTCAAGGACGGCAAGCCCCAGACCGGCGAGGTCCGCGCCAGCCTGGCGACCGGCGGTGTGAGCCTCTCCGACTCCAACCCCGTCTTCAAGGACAACGCCGACCTCCAGGCCGCGATCAAGAAGGCCGAGGAAGGCATCAAGAGCGGCTCGATCACGGTCAAGGACTCCTGACCGAACGGTCGCGGGCCTGTCGTAGGGATGGCCTGAACGACGCTGCGATGGCAGCGTCACAGCGGCGGAACGGGGTGTGGAAGCGCACAGCGACTCCCACCCCGTTCGCGCGGCAGAATGCTCGGAACGGATCGAGGACAAATCAAGGTCGATCAGGTCCGGGCACTATTTAAAGCAGGGGCGCTACGCGCGTAGAGCGGCCCCTTTCCCCAAGGAGAGTCGCCATCGACGCGTCCAGCAGCCCTCCGCTCACCGCCCAGCCGACCATCGCGGTAGAGCTCGCGGGCATCACCAAACGGTTCCCCGGAGTCGTGGCCAACCACGACATCCATCTGACGGTCCGTAAGGGAACCGTACACGCCCTCGTCGGCGAGAACGGCGCCGGCAAGTCCACCCTGATGAAGATCCTCTACGGTATGCAGAAGCCGGACGAGGGCACCATCGCGATCGACGGCGAGCAGGTGAGCTTCGGCAGCCCCGCCGACGCCATCGCCCGCGGCATCGGCATGGTCCACCAGCACTTCATGCTGGCCGACAACCTGACCGTGCTCGAGAACGTCGTCCTCGGCAGCGAGAAGCTGTACGGCATCGGCGGAGGCGCCCGCAGGAAGATCAAGGAGATCTCCGACCGCTACGGCCTCGGCGTCCGCCCGGACGCCCTGGTCGAGAACCTCGGTGTCGCCGACCGCCAGCGCGTGGAGATCCTCAAGGTCCTCTACCGCGGCGCCCGCACCCTCATCCTCGACGAGCCGACCGCCGTGCTCGTCCCGCAGGAGGTCGACGCGCTCTTCGACAACCTGCGCGAGCTGAAGGCCGAGGGCCTGTCCGTCATCTTCATCTCCCACAAGCTGGGCGAGGTCCTGTCGGTCGCGGACGACATCACCGTCATCCGCCGCGGCACCACCGTGGGCACGGCCGTCCCCGCCGAGACCACCTCGCGCCAGCTCGCCGAGATGATGGTCGGCAGCGAACTGCCCACCCCGGAGACCGCCGAGTCCACGGTCACCGACCGCCCCGTCCTCGTCGTCGACAAGCTGCGCCTGGAGGCCGAGGGCGGCCGGGCCGTCCTGGACGACATCAGCTTCACCATCCACGCCGGCGAGGTCCTCGGCCTCGCGGGCGTCGAGGGCAACGGCCAGAGCGAGCTGATCGAAGGCCTCATCGGCCTCAGGCAGGCCGACACGGGCACGATCGACCTCCTCGGCGAGGACGTCACCTCCTGGCCCACCCGCAGGCGCCGGGAGTCCGGCGTCGGCTACATCCCCGAGGACCGCCACCGGCACGGGCTCCTGCTGGAGGCCCCGCTGTGGGAGAACCGCATCCTCGGCCACGTCACCGAGCGCCCCAACGCCAAGGGCTTCTGGCTCGACCCCAAGGGCGCCCAGGAGGACACCCGCCGGATCGTCGAGGAGTACGACGTCCGCACCCCCGGCATCGACGTCACCGCCGCCTCCCTGTCCGGCGGCAACCAGCAGAAGCTGATCGTCGGCCGTGAGATGAGCCACAGCCCCAAGTTCCTCATCGCCGCCCACCCCACCCGCGGTGTGGACGTCGGCGCGCAGGCCGCGATCTGGGACCACATCCGGGACGCCCGCCGCGAGGGCCTGGCCGTGCTGCTGATCTCCGCCGACCTGGACGAGCTGATCGGTCTGTCCGACACCCTGCGGGTGATCTACAACGGCCGGCTGGTCGCCGACGCCGACCCCGCCACCATCACCCCCGAGCAGCTGGGCTCGGCCATGACGGGTGCCGCGTCCGGCCACCTGGAAGACACCGAAACCACCGCCGGTCCGGAGGACGAGGCCCGATGAAGAAGTTCGACAAGGAGCGGGTGCTCCTCGCGGTGGCCGGCCCGGTCATCGCGCTCGTCGCGGCGATCCTGCTGACCTCGGTCGTGCTGATCGCCTCGGGCAAGAGCCCGATCGAGCCGTACACCTTGATGATCGAGCAGGCGTCGTTCTCCGACGTCCAGGTGCTGATCATCAACCAGGCGTCGCTGTACTACATCGCGGCGCTCGGCGTGGCCCTCGGCTTCCGCATGAACCTGTTCAACATCGGTGTCGACGGTCAGTACCGGCTCGCCGCGATGATGACCGCCGTCGTCGGCGCCCACCTGGCCCTTCCGTCCTTCCTCCAGATACCGACGCTGCTGCTCGTCGGCATGCTCACCGGCGCCTTCTGGGCCGGTATCGCGGGCGTCCTGAAGGTCACCAGGGGCGTGAGCGAGGTGGTCGCCACCATCATGCTCAACGCGATCGCCAGCAGCCTCATCGTCTACCTCTCCCAGAACAGCGTGTGGGGCGTGCAGGTCGGCAACAACATGACGACCGGCGTCATGCACAAGTCCGGCTGGGTCCCGGGCATCAACCTGGGTTCCGACGTCGGCGAGATATACGGCCTGGTCTTCCTCGCCGTCCTGCTCGGCGTGCTGTACTGGTTCGTCCTCAACCGCACCCGTTTCGGCTTCGACCTGCGTGCGTCCGGCGCCTCCGAGTCCGCTGCCGCGGCCTCCGGCGTCAACGCCAGGCGGATGGTGCTCACCGCCATGTTGATCTCCGGCGCGGTCGCCGGCCTGTCCGGCCTTCCACTGCTGCTCGGCGACTCCCACACCTACAGCCTGAGCTTCCCGACCGGCCTCGGCTTCACCGCGATCGGCATCGCCCTGCTCGGCCGCAACAACCCCGGCGGTATCGCCCTCGCCGCCCTGCTCTGGGCCTTCCTCGACAAGGCGTCCCCCGCCCTCGACTACGCCATCCCGGTGGCGTACGAGAAGGAGATCGCCACCATCATGCAGGGCCTGATCGTCTTCGCGGTCGTCATCTCCTACGAGGCCGTACGCCAGTGGGGCCTGCGCCGCCAGCAGAGGCAGGTCGGCGCCGAGCTCGCCGCGGCCGCCGCCCAGAACAACGTCCAGAAGAAGGAGGTGGCGGCCTGATGTCCACCGCGACCATCGCCAAGCCCGAGGCCAAGCAGCCCGGCAAGGGCAGCCGCCGTGTCTCCCTCCCGGTGCTCCTGCTGATCATCGCGGGCGTGCTGGTACTGACCTCGGTCGTCCGCCTCGTCACCGGCGCGCACGGCATCACCTCGACCGGCCAGATGTCCACCGCGCTGCGTCTGGCCGTCCCGATCGGCCTCGCCGGCCTCGGCGGCCTGTGGGCCGAGCGCGCCGGCGTCGTCAACATCGGCCTCGAGGGCATGATGATCCTCGGCACCTGGTTCGGTGCCTGGGCCGGCTACCAGTGGGGTCCCTGGGTCGGTGTCCTCTTCGGCATCATCGGCGGCGCGCTCGGCGCGATCCTGCACGCCATCGCCACGGTGACCTTCAACGTCAACCACATCGTCTCCGGTGTGGCGATCAACATCCTGGCCCTCGGCACCACCCGTTACCTGTCGAAGTTCACCTTCGAGGGCGTCCCGCAGGGCTCGTCCAAGCAGTCCCCGCCGATCGACTCGCTCGGCACCTTCGACATCCCGGGCCTGTCCGGCTGGCTGGACACCCTCAACGGCAAGCACTGGTTCCTGGTCTCCGACATCGCCGGCCTGCTCGGCGGTCTGATCACCAACCTGTCGCCGCTGACCGTCGTCGCGATCGCCCTCGTGCCCCTGTCCTGGTGGGTGCTGTGGCGCACCGCCTTCGGGCTGCGCCTGCGCTCCTGCGGCGAGAACCCGGTGGCCGCCGAGTCGCTCGGCGTCAACGTCTACAAGTACAAGTACATCGCCGTGATCATCTCCGGCGGCTTCGCCGGCCTGGGCGGCGCGTTCCTGTCCATCGTGGCCTCGAACGTCTACCTCGACGGCCAGACCGCCGGCCGCGGCTACATCGGTCTCGCCGCGATGATCTTCGGCAACTGGATGCCGGGCGGTCTCGCCCTCGGCGCCGGCCTGTTCGGCTACACCGACAGCCTGAACCTGCGCGGCGGCACGACCAACGTCCACGCGCTGATCCTGCTGCTTGCGATCCTGCTGGTGTTCGGCGCGGCATACCTGGTGTGGAGGAAGAAGCTGGTGCCCGCCGTCATCACCGCCGTCGTCTCGGCGCTGATGTTCGCCTGGTACCTCGGCACCAACGAGGTGCCCAAGCAGGTCGTGACCGCCACGCCGTACATCGTCACCCTGCTGGTGCTGTCGCTGTCGGCACAGCACCTGCGGATGCCGAAGGCGGACGGTCAGCCGTACCGGAAGGGACAGGGCAAGTGAGCTCGGACGCGACGGTCGACTGGGCGGCGCTGCGGCAGGAGGCGCGCGCGGCGATGACCCGTGCGTACGTCCCCTACTCGAACTACCCGGTCGGTGCCGCCGCCCTGGCCGACGACGGCCGGACCGTCACCGGCTGCAACGTCGAGAACGCCTCCTACGGACTCGGCCTGTGCGCCGAGTGCGGACTGGTCTCGCAGCTCGCGAACACCGGGGGCGGCCGGCTGACGCACTTCACGTGCGTGGACGGCAGGGGCGAGATCCTCGTCCCGTGCGGGCGCTGCCGCCAGCTGCTGTACGAGTTCGGCGGGCCGGACCTGATCCTGGAGACCCCGGCGGGGATCCTGCCGCTGTCCGAGATGCTGCCGCAGGCCTTCGGGCCGGACCACCTCACCAAGTAACACCCGGGCGGCCCTCCTGAACCCCTTGGGGCCAGGCGGGCCGCCCGCCCCCTTCGCACCCCGGAAGGAACCGAACCCCATGGCCATGGACGCCATCTCCGTCATCCGCACCAAGCGGGACCGCGGCGAGCTCAGCGGCGAGCAGATCGACTGGGTGATCGACGCGTACACCCGCGGGGAGGTCGCCGACGAGCAGATGTCCGCGCTCGCGATGGCCATCCTCCTCAACGGCATGAACCGTGAGGAGATCGCCCGCTGGACCGCGGCGATGATCGCCTCCGGCGAGCGCATGGACTTCTCCTCCCTGTCCCGCCCCACCGCCGACAAGCACTCGACGGGCGGCGTCGGTGACAAGATCACGCTGCCGCTGGCCCCGCTGGTCGCGGCCTGCGGCGCGGCCGTCCCGCAGCTGTCGGGCCGCGGCCTCGGCCACACCGGCGGCACCCTGGACAAGCTGGAGTCGATCCCCGGCTGGCGGGCGCTGCTGTCCAACGAGGAGATGCTGTCCGTCCTGGACGGCGTCGGCGCGGTGGTCTGCGCGGCGGGCGACGGTCTGGCCCCTGCGGACAAGAAGCTGTACGCCCTGCGCGACGTGACCGGCACGGTCGAGGCGATCCCGCTGATCGCCTCCTCCATCATGTCCAAGAAGATCGCCGAGGGCACGGGCTCGCTGGTCCTCGACGTGAAGGTGGGCACCGGCGCCTTCATGAAGACGCTCGACGACGCCCGTGAGCTGGCCTCCACGATGGTCGGCCTGGGCACCGACCACGGCGTGCGGACGGTCGCGCTCCTGACCGACATGTCGACCCCGCTCGGCCTGACGGCGGGCAACGCGCTGGAGGTCCGCGAGTCGGTCGAGGTCCTGGCCGGCGGCGGCCCCGCGGACGTGGTCGAACTGACCCTGGCCCTGGCGCGCGAGATGCTGGACGCGGCCGGCCTGAAGGACGCCGACCCGGCGAAGGCCCTGGCCGACGGCTCCGCGATGGACGTCTGGCGCCGCATGATCGCGGCCCAGGGCGGCGACCCCGACGCCCCCCTGCCCACCTCCCGGGAACAGCACGTGATCACGGCCCCCTCCTCCGGCGTCCTGACCCGCCTCGACGCCTACGACATCGGCGTCGCCGCCTGGCGCCTGGGCGCCGGCCGCGCCCGCAAGGAGGACCCGGTCCAGGCGGCCGCGGGCGTCGAGCTGCACGCCAAGCCCGGCGACCGGGTGACGGAGGGCCAGCCCCTGCTGACCCTTCACACCGACACCCCCGAGCGCTTCGAGTACGCGCTCCAGTCGGTCGAGGGCTCGTACGACATCGCGGCGCCCGGCACGGACTTCACCGCCTCGCCGGTGGTGCTGGAACGTATCGCCTGACCTGCGCTTTCCCCTTTTGGGTGAACGGGATCGGTGGACCACCGCCGGTCCCGTTCGGCATGCTGGGATCGGTGACGCACCGATAGGAGACGGCCATGAGGGCACTCACCGTCAGTCATGACCCCGAGCAGGGCTGGGACGACCTCGTCCGGTTCTGGGAGGAGATGGAATGGCCCGAGGGCGGCAAGGTGGAGATCATCGAGGGGATCGTCACCGTGTCACCGCCGCCGTCCGAAGAGCACAACGACACCGCGGAACTGCTTCACGAACGCCTGTACGGCGCACTACCACCCAACTGCGACTGGGGCGTCTATCAGACGCTCGGGCTGACGTGCCCGGAGACGGGCAGCTTGTTCGTCCCTGATCTGTGCGTGGTGCCGAGAGTCGCCCTGCGCCGCGGAACGCGGGTGCCTGTCGGCGAGGCGGAACTGGTTGTCGAGGTCACGTCCCGGAGCAACGCCAATCAGGACCGCATCAAGAAGGCCCACGGTTACGCCGTGGGAGGCGTGCCCTTCTACCTTCTCCTGGATCCCTGGCACTCGGGTCGTCCCACGGCGACGCTCTACGGCGAGCCGCGGAAGGGCACGTATCGGGTACTCGCATCAGTCGAGTACGGCGAGGAACTGAAGCTCCCCGAGCCGTTCAAACTGGTTCTCGACACCGGTATGTTCCCCTGCATCTGACGGGTTTCACCCCAGCAGTGCCGCCACCACCACCAGCGCCGGCACCGACAGGATCGTCGACAGCAGGATGGACTCGCGGGCCAGGGACTCGCCGACGCGGTAGCGGCTCGCGTAGGTGAACAGGTTCTGTGCGGCGGGCAGGGCCGAGGTCACCACGACGTCCAGCAGAGGTGCCCCGCTCAGGCCGAAGACGCCCGCCGCCAGGGCCCAGGCCGCCAACGGCTGGCCCGCCGACTTCAGGGCGACCGCGAGCAGCACCGGGTGGCGGTCGCGGCCGCGGCCGGGGGCCGCGCTGCCGCGCAGGGAGATGCCGTAGGCCAGCAGGACGGCCGGGACGGACATGTTGCCGATCAGGGTGATCGGGTCCATGACCGGGCCGGGCACCCGCAGGCCGGTGGCCGAGACCAGGACCCCGCTCAGGGAGCCCATCGCGATCGGGTTGCGCAGCGGGGTGAGCAGGCGCCGCCACAGGGAGCCCTTCCCGTCCGGCCCGGAGAGGTCCAGCACCGTCAGCGCGATGGGCGTGACCATGATCTGCTGGAACAGCAGGACCGGGGCCACCAGGGACGCGTCGCCGAGGACGTACACGGCGATCGGGATGCCGAGGTTGCCGGAGTTGACGTAGCTGGAGCACAGCGCACCGATCGTGGTGCGGCCCACGCCCCAGCGCCGCACCGCGCCGAACGCCACGAAGACGCCGGCCGCCGCGGCCGTGCTCATCGCCGTCACCAGCAGCCGGCTGGAGAAGACCACCGACAGGTCGGCCCGCGCGAGCGTCGTGAACAACAGGGCGGGGGACGCCACGTGGAAGGCCAGCCTGGTCAGCACCTCGCGGCCCTGGTCGCCGAGGGAGCCGCGGCGCCCGATCACATAGCCGACGCCGATCACCACCGCGATGACCGCGAACCCGCTCAGCACCCCCCGCACACGGCCTCCTCCGCGGGCAGGAGGCCGTCGGGTATCCAGGGAGGTGCCGATCCGTGGGACATACGGCCACCCTCCGGGGAGGGCGGGGACCGGGTCAATGTGATCTCCGGCGGGCCTGTGGCCTCCGGTCCGCGATGAGTTGTGCCCGGCCGCACGGTCTACAGACCGTGGATGCCAGGACACCTGCCGTGCTCGTGCTCGCCGGCCCCGTCGCCCGGGAGGAGGTGGCGGGGCTGTGTGCGGATGTGCGGGCCCTGCTGGAGGACACCCGGGCCGACGTCGTGGTGTGCGACGTCGGGGGTCTCGGACCGCCGGGACTCGGCGTGGTCGACCTGCTGGCGCGGCTCCAGCTCACCGCCCGGCAGGTCGGCGGCCACATACGGCTGCGCGACCCCGACCCGGCGCTAGACGCCCTCCTCCGCCTGGTCGGCCTCTCCTTCGAGATGGAGCGGCAACCCGAACAACGGGAACCACCGCTGGGTGTCGAGGAAGCAGTGGAACCCGGTGATCCGGCCCTCTGACGTCTCCAGGACCTGCACCGCCCACGGGGTGAAGCCGCCCTTCTCCGGGTCCGGCTTGTACTGGGCGAAGCCCGGCAGCCCGTTGGCCCGCACCGCCAGCAGCCGGGAGCCCGCGCAGGCCGCGCCCAGCGTCGTCATGAAGCCCGTTATGTCCGACGGGCCCGTCAGCCAGAGGTCGAACGGCGGCATCGTCATCACCGCGTCCTCGTGCAGCAGCGCGGTCAGCTCCGCCATGTCGTACCCCTCGAACGCCTTCACATAGCGCTCCAGGAGCCGTTGCTGGGCCTCGTCCAACGGGTCCGACACCGCCGCCTCGGCCGCCTTGTCGCCCCGCTCGGCGAGCGTGGCGCGCGCCCGCTGGAGGGCGCTGTTGACCGACGCGACCGATGTGCCCAGCAGTTCGGCGACCTCGCTCGCCCGCCAGGCCAGCACCTCGCGCAGGATCAGCACGGCCCGCTGCTTGGGCGGCAGCTGCTGCAACGCGGCCATGAAGGCGAGCCGCACCGACTCCTTGGTGACGGCCGCCTCCGCCGGGTCCTCGACCGCCGGCAGCACACGGGCGTCCGGCATCGGCTCCAGCCATGTGTGGTCGGGGCGCGGGGACAGCGCCGCGCGGGCCAGCGGCGTGGACTCGGTCAGGTCCATCGGCCGGGCCCGCTTGCTGCCCGCCGCCAGCATGTCCAGGCAGACGTTCGTCGCGATGCGGTAGAGCCACGAGCGCAGACTGGAGCGCCCCTCGAACTTGTCGTAGCTCCGCCAGGCACGCACGAGGGTGTCCTGGACCGCGTCCTCCGCCTCGAAGGACGAGCCGAGCATGCGGTAGCAGTAACCGGTCAGCTCGACCCGGTACTCCTCCAGCCGCTCGTCGAGCTCCGCCGTCGCCGTCGTGCCGTTTCCCATCGTCCACCCGCCCTGTGGCCGTCCCGGCCGGTGCGCGTCGTCACGCCCAGCACTTCGGAAGCTATCGCAGCCCACTGACAACGGCCCTTGGAGCGGAAGAAACAGCAGGCCGGAGGGTATCCACCGGCTCGCGGCCCGCGCGTGGGCGTCCCGGACGGCGCTGCGGCGCGGGGGCCGGCGCGGCTACGCGGGCAGCGGCTCCCGCCGCGCCGCGACCCTGGCCGCCCGCGAGCCGAGCACCGTGATCGCCACGACGCCCAGGACGGCCAGCAGTCCGACCCCGACCGTTCCCGCCCAGCCCTGCGCGTGGAAGGCCAGGGCGCCCACCGTGCTGCCCGCGCTGGAGCCGACGTAGTAGGCGGACTGGTAGAGCGCCGAGGCCTGGGCGCGGCCGTGCGTGGCCGTCCGGCTGACCGCCGAGGAGGCGACCGCGTGACCGGCGAAGAAGCCCGCGGTGATCAGGACCAGGCCCAGCAGGACCAGCGCGACCGAGTCCAGCAGGGACACCAGCAGACCCGCCGCCGTCGTGGCGCCCGCCAGGTACAGGGCGCCCCTGCGGCCCAGCCGGCCCACCAGCCGGCCCGCCGTCGACGCGGACACCGTGCCGACCAGGTACACCAGGAAGATCGAGCCGACGATGCCCTGCGGCAGGGAGAACGGCGCCTCGGTCAGGCGGTAGCCGATCACCGTGTAGACCCCGCCGAACACGGTCATGAACAGCGCGCCGATCGCGTACAGCCGGCGCAGCAGCGGATCGGCGAGGTGGTCGCGGACCGAGCGCGCCAGCACCCGCGGGCGCAGCGAGCCCGCCCTGAAGTGCCGGGGTGCCGGAAGCAGCAGGCGGAAGGCCACCGCGCAGCCCACCGCGATCACCCCGATCACCCCGACGGCCACCCGCCAGCCCCACTCCTGGGCGACCCAGCCGGTGATGACCCGGCCGCTCATGCCGCCCACGCTGTTGCCGGCCACGAACAGGCCGATCGCCGTGACCAGGGCCCGGGGCCGGACCTCCTCCGCCAGATACGCCTGCGCCGAGGCCGGCAGCCCCGCGAGGGCCGCGCCCTGGAGCGCCCGCAGCACCACCAGCGCGCCCAGCGACGGCGCGAACGGCACCAGCAGCCCGACGACCACCGCGACCGCCAGCGAGGCCGTCATGACCGTACGCCGCCCGAAACGCTCCGACAGCGCGCTCGCCGGGAGCACGAACAGCGCCAGGCCGCCCGTCGCGGCGGCCACCGTCCAGCTCGCGTCGCTCGCCGCCACGTGGAACTCGCCGGAGATCAGCGGCAGCAGGGCCTGTGTGGAGTACAGCAGCGCGAAGGTGGCGACACCCGCGAGGAAGAGGGCGAGGCTCATCCGGCGGTAGCCGGGGCCGCCCGGGGCCATGCGGGAGTCGGAGTCGGGGACTGAGGCGACGGCGCCCACGGTGGTGAGCGCCCCGGTATCGGCGGGAGTCATACGGCGACCGTAGAAAGCCGGGCACTCATCCGTCCAATGCACGGACTCTGCATAATCGTTCCCATGGTGCATCAGCCGAGGTCGCAGCCGCGTCTGTCACAGACCGGTGACACAGAAGACATCGTCGCGTTGCTGGCGCCCCGCCTGGCGCACTTCGCCGGCGTGGCCCGCACCGAGCACGTCACCCGGGCCGCGCAGGAGATGCAGGTCCCGCAGTCG
This sequence comes from Streptomyces sp. NPDC001231, assembly GCF_042896885.1. NCBI lineage: Bacteria > Bacillati > Actinomycetota > Actinomycetes > Kitasatosporales > Streptomycetaceae > Streptomyces > Streptomyces sp. NPDC001231. Next base: position 273,831 of record NZ_JBIAXS010000004.1, on the reverse strand, counting down.
ACGCTCTCGCGGGCCATGGTCCGGCTGGAGCAGGACCTCGGCGTCGACCTCTTCGCCCGCCGGGGCCGCACGGTCTCCCTGACCCCCGCCGGCCGTACCTTCCTCGCCTCCGTGCAACGCGCCCTCGCCGAGATCGAGCGCGCCGCCGAGGAGGTGCGCGCCGACGCCGACCCGGCCACCGGCAAGGTCGCCTTCGGCTTCCTGCACACCATGGGTGCCGAGACCGTGCCCGGCCTCATCCACGCCTTCCGAGCCGACCACCCCCGCGTTCGCTTCAGCCTCGTGCAGAACTACGGCGAGGCCATGCTGGAGGGGCTGCGGGCGGGCGAGCTCGACCTCTGCCTGACGTCCCCCGTGCCGGACGCCCCCGACCTGGTCGCCCGCCGTCTCGACGAGCAGAAGCTGCGCCTGGTCGTCCCCGCCGACCACCGGCTCGCCGCCCGGCGCCGCATCCGCCTGACCGAGGCCGCCGAGGAGTCCTTCGTGACCCTGGAACCCGGCTACGGCCTGCGCCGCATCACCGACGCCCTGTGCCGGGAGGCCGGCTTCAAGCCGCGCGTCGCCTTCGAGGGCGAGGAGGCCGAGACCCTGCGCGGCCTGGTCGCCGCGGGCCTCGGGGTCGCCCTGCTGCCCCCGCCGGCCTTCCCCCGCCCGGGAGTCGTCGAGCTGACGGTGACGGCCCCGCGCGCGGTACGGGAGATCGGCGTGGCCTGGCTGGCGGGCCACCCGGACACCCCGCCGGTGGCGGCCTTCAAGAAGTTCCTGCTCGCCAAGCGCGGCAATCTGCTCCCCACCTGACGGCGGGCGGCCCTACCGCCGCAGCGTCTTCCCGAACCCGGCCGCCAGCGGCATCCGCAGACCCAGCGGTGGCGGAGCCGCCAGCGCGTCCTGCACCGGCCGCGAGAACACCCGCCCGAACAGTGAGCCCATGACGAAGTCGGTGGTGAGCGCGAGGACTTCGTCCCGGTACTGGCGCAACCCGTGTCCGTCGGCGTGGACTTCGAACCGGCACACGTCCCGGTTCGCCTTCTTCGCCCGCTCGGCGAACCGGAAGGACAGCTCGGGATCGGTCCGTTCGTCGTTCGTGCCGTGCACGATCAGCACCCGGCGCCCGGCGAGCTGCCTGACCGGTTCGGGCGAGGCCGCCACGTCGTCCTCGGGCAGCCAAGGGGCGATGGCCACCACGGAGTTGACGGTCTCGTGTCCGGCGGCGTGCAGCGCGGCGCGGCCGCCCATGTCGGGACCGGCCAGGCAGACCGGCACGTCCCCGTAGCACCGGACGACCTCCTCGACGGCCCAGGCGGCGTCGCGGGCCGGATGCGCCTCGGCGCCGTTCCAGCCGCGGTAGCGGTAGTGCACCACGTGCACGGCCAGGCCCTCCTCGCGCCCCGCGCGGGCCAGCCGGCGCCCCAGCGCGCGCACCGAGGCGGCGGCCAGCACCGGCGAGGGTCTGCGGGTGGAGACCTCCTGGCCGCCCGGGAGCAGCAGCACCGCTCCGCCCACCGCCGCCGGCTCCGGGCCGAGCGTCCTCCCCAGCCGGGCCGTGCGAACCGGCGTCGCTTGGTGTGCCATCAGATTCCTTTCGAGCGGACCGTCGGCTTCGGCTGGTTGGGGAATCGACTCCGTGATTGCGCTGCGGAGCAGCGTGACATCCGATCTCGAATATGAGTCACCGTCAAAAGCGGTTCTGGTCGTGGCTGGAGGTGACCGCCGGAGCCGCTGAACCTTCGCGTGCCCCCGGATTTGAAGCGGCAGGTCGAGGAGTACGCCCACCGGGCGGGCATCTCGTCGCTGCCGCGTGCGTTCTCCTCGCCGAAGCCCTGCGCCTTGAGCGGAGGCGCAGGGGGTGGTCCGCGCGTACAAGTTCCGCCCACTCCTGTCCTGCGACGACGTGACTGCTGAGCTCCTGCCGCCCAGCGGTGGCGTGGTCGGCATCGACATGGGCACCGTGCACTTCCTGACCACCTCGGACGGAGCACACGCCGCCAACCCGATGTTCCTCGACGCCTTCCTGCCGAACGGCGCCGCCGCGAAGGCCGGGCGCAACCGCGGCATCCTGGACGCGAGCTGGGGACAGCTCCTGACGCTCCTGGCGAACAAGGCTGAAAGTGCCGGTCGCCTCGTGATCGGAGTGGACGCCCGCAACACCTCCCGCACGTGCCCGGCGCGCGGGCACGTCGCGAAGGAGAACCGCGTCACCCAAGCGAAGTTCCAGTGCACGGCGTGCGGCTTCACCGCCGACGCCGACCGCGTCGGCGCGACGAACGTCCTCAACAGGGCCGGGCTGGTCCTCTGTGACGTGGCCTCGCCACCGTCGCAGGGAGCCCGAGCGTTCACGCGTGGGTGGAGTCACGACAGAACAGTGTCAGAAGCACCCGTGTACGCCACCCGTCCGGGCGGTCACCGTTACATATCGACGGATGTGTACACGCGATGATCTACGCGCGTAGGAGTTAGAGTGCGGAAATGACGAGCCAGACTGCCCGCCAGGCGAACACCCCGAGCTCGGACCAGATCCGCCGGGCGCCCAAGGTTCTGCTCCATGACCACCTCGACGGCGGGCTCCGCCCGGGAACCGTCGTCGACCTGGCCCGCGCGTCGGGCTACTCCCTGCTCCCCGAGACCGACCCCGACAAGTTGGGCCTGTGGTTCCGTGAGGCCGCCGACTCCGGCTCCCTGGAACGGTACTTGGAGACGTTCTCGCACACCGTCGCCGTGCTGCAGACCCGCGACGCCCTCGTCCGGGTCGCCCGCGAGTGCGCCGAGGACCTCGCCGAGGACGGCGTCGTCTACGCCGAGGTGCGCTACGCCCCCGAGCAGCACCTGGAGGGCGGGCTGAGCCTGGAGGAAGTCGTCGAGGCCGTCAACGAGGGCTTCCGCGAGGGCGAGCGGACCGCCCTGGCGAACGGTCACCGGATCCGGGTCGGCGTCCTGCTGACCGCGATGCGGCACGCGGCCCGTTCCCTGGAGATCGCCGAACTCGCCAACCGATACCGGGACTCGGGCGTGGTGGGCTTCGACATCGCGGGTGCGGAGGCCGGTTACCCGCCCACCCGGCACCTGGACGCCTTCGAGTACCTGAAGCGGGAGAACAACCACTTCACGATCCACGCCGGCGAGGCCTTCGGACTGCCGTCCATCTGGCAGGCGCTGCAGTGGTGCGGCGCGGACCGGCTGGGCCACGGGGTGCGCATCATCGACGACATCCAGGTGCACGAGGACGGCACGGTCGAACTGGGGCGGCTGGCCTCCTACGTCCGCGACAAGCGCATCCCGCTGGAGCTGTGCCCGAGTTCCAACCTCCAGACCGGGGCGGCGCCCTCGTACGCCGAGCATCCGATCGGGCTGCTGCGCCGGCTCCACTTCCGGGCCACGGTCAACACGGACAACCGTCTTATGTCCCACACCAGCATGAGCCGGGAGTTCGAGCAGCTGGTCGAGGCATTCGGATACACACTCGACGACATGCAGTGGTTCTCCGTCAATGCGATGAAATCAGCATTCATTCCTTTCGATGAACGGCTGGCGATGATCAATGACGTGATCAAGCCCGGATATGCGGCACTGAAATCCGAATGGCTGTTTCAGCAGACGGCGTCCACCAGGGGTTTCTCCACCTCGGAAGGCTGATCGGAGGATACGGGAACACATCCGGGACGCATATTCCGCCCGTATTTCGACGTTTGCGGCGGGCGGCTCGGCATGTTTACGGTCGTGGACCGCTCGGTTCCCTGTCTTCCACCCAAGGACGCGTTTTCATGAAGCAGTCTGCCGCCAAGTCCCTCGGTGTCGCCGCCCTCGGGGCCGCCTTCGCCGCCGCCGGCGCGGGCGCCGCGAACGCCGCGCCGGCCGTTCCGGACGCCGGCCAGGCACTCGGCACCGTCAGCAAGGCGCTCCCGACGGAGAACGTCGCCAAGTCGGTGCCCGGGGCCGGTCAGGCGCTGAACCAGGCCAAGCCCGCGGTGCAGTCGGGTCTCGCGGCCGCGCAGCCGGCCACCCAGGGCCTGCTCCAGAACGGCCCGACCAAGCCGGTCGCCGGTCTGCTCGGCGGACTGCCGGTGCAGGGCCTGCCCACCCACGGCCTGCCGTTGAACGGGCTGCCGCTGGGCTGAGCCGACCGCTCCCCCCTCCGGACACGGCACGGCTGGGGCGCACCTCCTGGTTCCAGGGTGCGTCCCAGCCGTGCCGTCGTTTCACCGTGTCACCGGTTCACCGGTTCACCGTGTCGCCGTCTGCGCGTGCGCGGCGTTCACCACGCGCTGCCGGCCGTCTCCTCCGAGGGCAACAGGATCCACAGCGCGATGTAGACCAGGAACTGCGGGCCCGGCAGCAGGCAGGACAGCAGGAAGATCACGCGCATCGTCGTCGCGGAGGTGCCGAAGCGCCGAGCCAGCGCAGCGCACACTCCGCCGATCACGCGGCCGTGGGTCGGGCGGGCCAGGGCGGTCATGGTCGACTCCTTCGTGAGCTGTCGGTGCGGGGCCGCTCCGTCGGCTGCCCCGTCCGTCTTCCACGTTACGGAGACGAAGGGGGCAGAGCGTCGCTCCACGGGGCGAGGCCGACCCTGGCAATCGTCGGGGTGCGACCCTGAGGCGGATCCTCCTGGCGCGGGGCCGACCGGTCCCGGCGCTCGGCCCCACGGCGGAGACGGGAGCGGCCCGCGGGCACGACCGCGAGGTGGGCGAGGGCCACGCCCGCGGTGTTCAGCAGGAGCGTGTCGACGTCCACCACCCGGCCCGGTACGCCGGTCTGCAGCAGGGCGATGCCCAGCGAGACCAGGGCGCCCGCGGCGACCGTGCGGAACAGGGACCCGAGGGGGGAGACGTGAAGGCTGCCGTGCGTCATCGGCAGCAGGACGCCCAGCGGCGCGAGCAGCGCCAGGCCCTCGCCGATGCGCCGGGCCGCCTCGGGCCAGTCCAGCGCCAGGTCGGCCCGGACGGTGGCGAGCGGACGCAGATTGGGCGGCGTCACCCAGGGGACATCCAGCGGACGCAGCGTGAGCCAGGCGACGAGCGCGAGGTGGGCGACGAGGAGGACACCCCCTGTCACGCGGACGTGGAACGCGGCGCTGCCGCGGATGGAGCCTTGACGCTGCACGCCACCCAAGACGCGGCCCCCGGCACGATCGGTTCCGGCCGGACAGCACACTCCGCGGTGAGTGCTGCGCCACACTCGCGCACCGCGCCTGCGTGTCACGGCCCTGTGCCACACCCGTGCGCCACGCCCCCGCGGCACACCTGTGCACCGCACCTGTGCGGCACGGCCCTGTGTCACACCCATGCGCCGGGCTCGTGTGCCACGGTTGAGCACCCCACCCCTGTGCCCGCGCTCGTGTGCCACGGCCCTGTGTCACACCTGCCCGCCGCACCTGTGTGCCAGGGTCCAGCGTCAAGCCTGTGCGCCGCGCCGTGTGCCACAGCCGAGCGTCCCACCCGTGCGCCGCGCTCGTGTCTCACGGCCCAGCGCCGCGCCGTGTGCCACGGCCGAGCGTCCCACCCGTGCGCCGCGCTCGTGTGTCACGGCCCAGCGCCGCGCCGTGTGCCACGGCCGAGCGTCCCACCCGTGCGCCGCGCCCGTGTGCCGCGGCCCAGCGCCACCCGTGTGCCACGGCCCTGTGCCAAGCCTGTGTGGCCGCGGCCCTGTGTCGCACTCGTGTGCTGCAACCGAGCGGCGCACCCGTGGCCCGCACCCGTGTGCCGGCCCGCGTCAGCCCGTGGTCACCTGGGTCGACGGTGGCAGGGTGGTGCCTGGTCGGGAGCGGAGTTCCCCGGTGCAGTCGTAGCGGCGCAGCGCCGTGTCGTCCGGGCCGCCGAGGACGACGGAGCCGTCCCCTTCGGCGGCGGCCGAGTCGGACAGCGTGCACACGATCTGCGCGAGGGCGTACAGGGCGAGGCCGGCCGGCGCGCTGCTCAGCCGGAGCGTGTCGGCGGGGTCACCGGGGTGCGGCCCTTCGACCTTCAGGCCGTCCGGGACGTGCGTGGTGTACCCGGCCGCCTTCTCGCCGGTCGACGGCGGCGCGGCGAGCTGGTCGAGCAGCCCCTGGGCCACGATCACCCGCCGCCTCGCGTCCGCGGTGCCCTCCGGCACCCGTACCGTCCGGTCGACGGTCACCAGCGACGAGCCGCACAACAGGAAGACCTGTACGGGCACGCCGCGCGAGGACTGGATGGTCAGGTCGGGCTGGGACAGCGAGCAGGGCACACGGGAGGGCGCGCCGCCGAAGTCCGTGGGCACCTCGGTGGGCCGGATCCCGCACCCGGCGAGCAGCAGGCCCAGGGCGGTCAGCGCCGCCGGAAGAAGTCGGCGTGCGTTCATCGGGTGGCCCCGTTCGGGCCGTTCGAGCCGTTCACGCCGTTCACGCCGTTCACGCCGTTCTCCTCGTACCGCTCACCCTCCGACCGCTCCTCGGCGAGCGTGGAGGCGTCCTGCGGCAGCCGCAGCGTGAAGACCGCTCCGCCCTCGGGCGAGTTGGCCGCGGTGATGCCGCCGCCGTGGATGTGCGCGTTGTTCAGGGCGATGGACAGTCCGAGGCCGCTGCCCTCGGAGCGCGGCCGGGACGCGCTCGCCTTGTAGAAGCGGTCGAAGACGTGCGGCAGGACGTCCTCGGGGATGCCCGGCCCGTGGTCGCGCACCTGGATGACGATCTCGGCGGGCCGCTCCGCCTCCGCGGCCGACTCGCGCACCGACACCCGCACCGGCGAGCCGCCGTGCTTGAGCGCGTTGCCGATGAGGTTGGCGAGGATGACGTCCAGGCGGCGCGGGTCGAGCCGGGCGTGGATGCCGCGCTCGGCGTCCAGCTCCACGGCGTCCAGCCAGGCACGGGCGTCGATGCAGGCGGTGATCTGATCGGCGATGTCGACGTCGTCCAGCACCAGCCGGGCCGTGCCCGCGTCGAAGCGGGTGACCTCCATCAGGTTCTCGACCAGGTCGTTCAGTCGCCGGGTCTCGCTGACGACGAGCCGGACCGCCGGCTCGATCATCGGGTCGATGCCGCCGCTCTCGGAGTCCAGCTCCTCCTCCAGCACCTCCGTCACGGCGGTGATGGCGGTCAGCGGCGTACGCAGCTCGTGGCTCATGTCCGCGACGAAGCGGCGGGAGGCCTCGTCGCGGGCGGCCATGTCGGCGACCCGTTTCTCCAGCGCCTCGGCCGCCTTGTTGAACGTGCGGGACATGTCGGCGAGTTCGTCGGTGCCGGACACCCGCAGCCGGGTGTCGAGCTTGCCCTCGCCGAGCCGGCGCGCGGCGACTCCCAGCCGGTGCACCGGCTTCAGCACCGTCGTGGCGGCGGCCTGGGCGAGGAGAGCGGCACCGACGAGCGCCAGTCCGGTGGCGATGCCCAGGGACCAGGCAAGCGAGTTGAGGTCCTTGGCCTCCGGCTCCAGCGACTTGAGCATGTAGCCGGTCGGGCCGCCACCGATCACCCGTGTGCCGGCCACCAGGTACGGCGTCCCGTGCATGACGATCCGCTGCCAGTACAGGTGGTAGGGCGCCTTGTTGGCCGAGGAGAGCGGCTGCTGCCTGTTCACCGCGGTGCGCAGCGAGGCGGGCACGTCCTCCAGCGAGAAGCCGTTCAGCCCGCCGGAGTTGCCGTACAGCGTCCTGCCGTTCGCGTCCTGGCCGACCAGCAGCACGCTGACGCGCTGGCTGCTGCCGGCCATTTGCCCGGCGGTGTGCTGGAGTTGGTCCTGCGTGATGTGCACCGGCAGCGCGCTCGCGCGGTTCTGCACCTCCTGCTGGAAGTCGCGCAGCGCCGCGTCCTGGGCGCGGGTGAGCACCGCCTCGCGGTTGAGCCAGTACGCGATCCCGGACGCCGACACGGCCGCGGTCAGCGCCACCAGCGCGAAGACCACGACCAGCCGCAGGCGCAGACTGGTGAACCGCAGCCGGGACAACGTTCCCCTGCGCCCCGAGGCCCAGCCCCGGAGCCCGCCCCGCTCGTCCGTCACTGAGGCGCGTCCAGGCGGTAACCGACGCCGCGCACGGTACGGATCAGCGTCGGGGACGAGGGCACGTCCTCCACCTTGGCGCGCAGCCGCTGCACACAGGCGTCCACCAGCCGCGAGTCACCGAGGTAGTCGTGCTCCCACACCAGCCGCAGCAGCTGCTGCCGGGACAGCGCCTGCCCGGGCCGGCGGCTCAGCTCCAGCAGCAGTCTCAGCTCGGTCGGGGTCAGCTGGAGGTCCTCGCCGTTCTTCGTCACGGTCATCGCCGCCCGGTCGATGACGAGGCTGCCGAAGGTCGCCGAGTCGTTCGCCTCCCGCTCGCCGCGCCGCAGCACGGCCCGGATCCGGGCGTCCAGCACCCGCCCCTGCACGGGTTTGACCACGTAGTCGTCGGCTCCGGACTCCAGCCCGACCACCACGTCGATGTCGTCGCTGCGCGCGGTGAGCAGAATGATCGGCAGCTGGTCCGTGCGCCGGATGCGCCGGCACACCTCGAACCCGTCGATGCCGGGCAGCATCACGTCCAGCACGATCAGGTCCGGCCGCTGCTCGCGCAGCAGCTTCAGACCGTCCTCACCGCTGGCAGCGGTGGCCACCCGGTGTCCCTGGCGCGTCAGTGAGAGCTCCAGGGCCGTTCGGATGGCGTCGTCGTCCTCGATCAGCAACAGGGAAGGCACGAGCCTCATTCTGGCCCATGTGGGCGTGGGGTTTCGACACCTGGAGCGCTCCCGCACATCTCCCACGAATGACGACGGTCATCAAGACCCCTGTACCGACCCCGCCTCGTCGACGGCTGCCTCCCGCCCACCGGCTCGGCGATGGATCACTACGCGATCACGTCACCGGACTCCGCGCGTGCACCCGGATCGCCTCGCCGGACCTTTGTTTCCGCACAGCGGTCTCCTGAAGGCCATTGATCACAAATGAAGACAATCCCCAGTTCTCATCGATTCAAGCCGGACCTGTTCACCGCCGACAGGGTACTGCGCAACGCGGCTGGATCGGCATGGCGGCGTCTGAGACAGGAGGAGATGTTCATGCGATTCGCGGTCACTGTTCTTCGTCCGCAGGGGTATCAACATTGGGAAGCGTTCAAAGAGGTCGCTGAAACCGTGCATCGGGCGCTGCTGCACCTAGGCCATGACAGTGTGCTGACCCACGATCCTCGTCTGCCGGGCCGCAGGCACATCATTTTCGGATCCAACCTTCTAGGGAATTACCCGAGCCCGGCGGAAGTCCTGCCGGAGAAGTCCATCCTGTATAACTTGGAGCAGATTTCCGCTGGTTCCCGTTGGGTCACGCAGGGTCTGCTGGATTTGTTCCGAAAGTGCACGGTGTGGGACTACAGCGCTCGTAATATCGCCGAACTCGAGCGCTTGGGGGTGGGCGAGGTCCAGCATGTCCCCATCGGCTACGTTCCGGAGTTGGAGCGAATGCGGCCAGTGGTCGAGGAGGACATCGACGTGCTGCTCATCGGCTCATTGAACGAACGCCGCCTCGCTCCGATCCAGCACCTCGCTTCGGAGGGGCTCAATGCCGTCGCCCGGTTCGGCCTCTATGGCGGAGCGCGCGATGCTCTGCTGGCCAGAGCGAAGATCGTGTTGAACATTCACTTCTACGAAGCCAAGGTCTTTGAGATTGTAAGGGTTTCCTACCTGTTGGCGAACGGCAGGTTCGTAGTGTCCGAGCGCGGCTGTGACATCGAAGAGGAATCCCGGTTCGACTCAGGTCTGGCCTTCACCGACTACGCGAAAATCGCCGATACGTGTCGCCACTACCTCCAGCGTGCTGATGAGCGACGGGCCCGGGCAGAGGCAGGCAGGGAACTCATGCGCTCGAATCCCGCCACGGATCTTCTGCGTCCCGCTATCGCTGCCCTGTAGCGGTAGCCGCGGCTCGCCGCGGCACGTGGTGACCTCCACCCCGCTCGCCGTCCCCGACTCCGACGCGGTGTCCAGCCGGGCCAGCGCTTCCCACGCAGCTTCTTCTGCAGCGCGTCAGCGAACACCTCGCGCCCACGGGCTCCGTACCCCTGTGACAGGTCTGTGACAGTCGGCGGACATGGCCATGAAGTGACCACGGCAAGATTTTCGGCACGGGGCAAGGAACAGAGCGGAACACCGGAACTCCACGACGGGGGGCGCGAATGAACACGCTGCACAGCACCAGCCACAGCGCAGTGGTCACGCGTCTGCACGACGTGGCCCGGTCTTCGGAGAAGTCCGGTGCCGTGAGCGGGCGGGGGTGCGCTCGCGGCACCGGGCGTCAGCACACCGCGCATGCGCAGCAGGGGCCTCAGCCCCGCATGACGGTGGTTGACGCTCACACGGGGGAAACACACGGGGGAACCGCGTACGGGGAGGGTCCGGGGGAGCGCCGCGCACTGTCGGAGACCGTGGACGCCGAAGCGGCGTTCACCGCCTACGTCCAGGAGCGCCGCGCCTCCCTGTACGCAACCGCCTACCACCTCACCGGCGACCGCTTCGAGGCCGAGGACCTGCTGCAGAGCGCGCTGTTCTCGACCTACCGGGCGTGGGACCGGATCAGTGACAAGGCGGCCGTCGGCGGGTACCTCCGCCGCACCATGACCAACCTGCACATCAGCGCCTGGCGGCGCCGCAAGCTCAACGAGTACCCGACCGAGGAACTGCCGGAGACGCCCGGCGACACGGACGCCATGCGCGGCACCGAGCTGCGCACGGTCCTGTGGCAGGCGCTGGCCCGGCTGCCCGAACTCCAGCGCACCATGCTGGTCCTGCGTTACTACGAGGGCCGTACGGACCCGGAGATCGCGGACATACTCGGCATCAGCGTCGGCACGGTGAAGTCCAGCATCTGGCGGTCCCTGCGCCGGCTGCGCGAGGACGAGGTCCTCAGCTTCGGCCGTGACCGTGAGGAGTCCTTCGGCGAGCTCGTCGCCTGAGCCGGCCGAAGGGCAAACGGGGGAAGGGAAAACGGGGGGAACAACGGGGGAGGGAAAAAGGACGGGGGAACCGGGGGAACAACGGGGACTCGGGGGACGGGGGAGTCCCTGGGGACACGGGGGAACACGGGGGAGTGTGGGGGAGCACCAAGGGAGCGGGACTGGAGGACCGGGGGGTCTGTCCAGTCCCGCTTTCGCGTGCGCACGCGCGTTGACGCGCGAGAGGTGCTACGAGGCGCGTACGACGAGAGGGGCGTACGAGGCGCGTAGGCGCGTACGAGGTGTGTACGACCCTGTGCCGTAAGCCGGTTACGCGGCCGTCCGTGTCTGCGCCTGCCGACCCGCCGCCGCGGCGGCCAGCCGGCCCAGGGCCTCGTCCCGGTCGCAGGCGTGGGCGCCCAGCGCGACCTGACGGGCCACGATCGACCGCTCGGCGCGCATCAGCCGCCAGCCCCGGCGCAGCAGGAACGGGACCGACTTGCGGCCCTCCTTCAGATCCCGCAGGAAGCGCCGCCGGAAGGTCCTGGCCGGTCCGCGGTTCAGGCACAGCGCGTCGGCCAGGACGCCGAGTTCCCGGCAGCGCGTCACGATCTCGGCGGCGAAGATGCCCTCCGCGATGAACAGCGGGGTGCGGCCGATGTGCAGGGTGTTCTCACCGGTGCGGGCGCTCAGCGAGATGTCGTACACCGGCACGTTCGTGGTGCCCGTCGCGCACAGCCGGCTGATCGCCGCGACCGCGACGTCCGCGTCCCACGAGCCGGGGTGGTCCCAGTCGATGTCCGAACTCCCCGCCACCAGCGGCAGGGTCGGGTCGCCGGCCTCCTTGTAGAAGTCGTCGAGGCGCAGCACGGGCAGTCCGGAGCGGGCGGCTACCAGGGACTTGCCCGAGCCCGAGGGGCCGCACAGCAGCACGACACGGGCGGGTGACGGGGGATGAAGGCTCACGGAACACCAGTTTGACGCATGGTGGCCCGCCTGCCGACCCCGCGGGTCGGCTTTGGAACGTGGGTTACGTCTCAACTACCGTTCCTGAAGACTGAGCGGTAACGGGTCCTGTTGCCAGGCCTCGTGCTCAGCCGAACGCCCCGAACGGTGTTGGGCGTTCTGGCCTCCCGCTTTCGCTCCGCGGTCCGGCGGCACGGATCGTGTCCGTGGTCCGGGAGTGCGGGGACGGGTTTCCTGCTCCCACCGCAACGGCAGCACGCAGCCCCGGATGCGACCGCCGGCTCTCTCTCGTGCACGCCAGAACACACTCCAGCTCAGCCAAGCCCCGGCAGCCCCCAACGCTGTGTACTGTTCTGGTTACCCAACGCAGCAGAAGGTGGCATCAGCAATGGCCCGACACGCGTCCTTCCCTCACTCCACCGCCCGGCGTGCTCTGCTCGCCGTCGCCACCGCCGGGGCCGCCCTGGGCGTGGGCGCGACAACGGCCTCGGCGGACATCCTCCCCGGCGGGGGCGAGGGCCGACTGCTCGGCTCCCTCGGCAAGGCCGACCCGCAGACGGGCGTGCAGGCACTGACCGGCACGGTCGGCCACACCACCGGAACGGTCACGGCCCTCAAGCCCAACCCGCTCGCGGGCACCGGTGTCGACCCGCTCGACAACGGCGTCGGCACCCAGCTCGCCGACTTCCGGCCGGTCAGCTCGAAGATGCTCACAGGCCCGGTGGCCCAGGCCCCGTCGGTGGGTGCCGTGCCGGTCGTCGGGCAGTTGCTCGGCTCGGTGCGCTGACGCGCGCGCACGCGGAGAGTCGGTGCGCTGACGCGCGCACGCGGAAAGCCGCGCCTCCCCCGGACGGAGGGGAGGCGCGGCTCTCGTCTGTGCGGGGGAGGCGCGGTGCGGCGCCCCGGGCGGCTCAGTACGACGAGCCGGAGGCGCCCAGGGAGCCCGTCGGGTGCCAGACCGTCTTGGTCTCCAGGAAGGCCGTCATACGGTCGATGCCCGGCGTCGCGAAGTAATCCACAGGCTGTGGACGAAGGACGCGCTTGAGGTTGTCCGCCGCCGCGACCTCCAGCTCCTTCGCCAGCTCGGCGTCGGCGCCCGCGAGGTCGATCGCGTTGACGTCCTGGTGCGCGGCGAGCGGCGTGGCGATCTCCGCCGTACCGCCGGACAGGACGTTCACGACACCGCCCGGCAGGTCGGAGGTGGCCAGCACCTCGCCGAGGGAGAGCGCGGGGAGCGGGTGCTTCTCGCTCGCGACCACCACCGCCGTGTTGCCCGTCGCGATCACCGGGGCGATCACCGAGACCAGGCCCAGGAACGACGACTCCTGCGGGGCCAGGACGGTCACCACGCCGGTCGGCTCGGGGGAGGAGAGGTTGAAGTACGGGCCCGCGACCGGGTTGCCGCCGCCCACCACCTGGGCGATCTTGTCGGTCCAGCCCGCGTACCAGACCCAGCGGTCGATCGCCGCGTCGACCTGCGCGGCCGACTTGGCCTTGGACAGGCCCTCGGCCTCGGCGACCTCGCGGACGAACTGCTCGCGGCGGCCCTCCAGCATCTCCGCGACGCGGTAGAGGATCTGGCCCCGGTTGTACGCGGTCGCGCCGGACCACGCGCCGAACGCCTTGCGCGCGGCCACGACCGCGTCACGGGCGTCCTTGCGGGACGACCGCGGTGCGTTCGCCAGCCAGTTGCCCTTGGAGTCGCTCACCTCGTACACCCGGCCGCTCTCGGAACGCGGGAACTTGCCGCCCACGTACAGCTTGTAGGTCTTGAGGACCGAAAGCCGCGGTTCGGTCGTCGCCCCAGACTTCTCGGACTTCTCAGACATCGAGGTACGCCTCCAGGCCGTGCCGGCCGCCCTCGCGGCCGAAGCCCGACTCCTTGTAGCCGCCGAACGGCGAGGTCGGATCGAACTTGTTGAACGTGTTGGACCAGACGACACCGGCGCGCAGCCTGCTCGCCACCGCCAGGATCCGGGAACCCTTCTCCGTCCAGATGCCCGCCGAGAGCCCGTACGGGGTGTTGTTGGCCTTGGCGACGGCCTCGTCCGGGGTGCGGAAGGTGAGGACGGAGAGCACCGGGCCGAAGATCTCGTCACGGGCGATGGTGTGCGCCTGGGTGACACCGGTGAACAGCGTCGGGGCGAACCAGTAGCCGCTCTCGGGCAGTTCGCAGGCGGGCGACCAGCGCTCGGCGCCCTCCGCCTCGCCCTGGTCGGCGAGCGTGGTGATCCGGGCCAGCTGCTCGGCGGAGTTGATCGCCCCGATGTCGGTGTTCTTGTCGAGCGGATCGCCCAGACGCAGGGTGGAGAGCCTGCGCTTGAGGGAGTCCAGCAGCTCGTCGTGGATCGACTCCTGCACCAGCAGGCGCGAGCCCGCGCAGCAGACCTGGCCCTGGTTGAAGAAGATGCCGTTCACGATGCCCTCGACGGCCTGGTCGATCGGCGCGTCGTCGAAGACGATGTTGGCGCCCTTGCCGCCCAGTTCGAGGGTGAGCTTCTTGTCCGTGCCCGCGACCGTGCGCGCGATCGCCTTGCCGACGGCCGTGGAGCCGGTGAAGGCGACCTTGTTCACGTCCGGGTGCGCGACCAGCGCGGCGCCCGCGTCGCCGTAGCCGGGAAGGATGTTGACGACACCCTTCGGCAGGCCCGCCTGGCGGCAGATGTCCGCGAAGAACAGCGCGGAGAGCGGGGTGGTCTCGGCGGGCTTGAGCACGACCGTGTTGCCGGTCGCCAGCGCCGGGGCGATCTTCCACGCCAGCATCAGCAGCGGGAAGTTCCACGGGATGACCTGGCCGGCCACGCCGAGCGGCTTCGGGTTCGGCCCGTAGCCCGCGTGGTCGAGCTTGTCGGCCCAGCCGGCGTAGTAGAAGAAGTACGCGGCCACCAGGGGCAGGTCCGCGTCCCTCGTCTCCCGGATCGGCTTGCCGTTGTCCAGCGTCTCCAGGACGGCCAGCTCACGGCCGCGCTCCTGGATGATGCGGGCGATGCGGAACAGGTACTTGGCGCGCTCGGAGCCGGGCAGCGCCGACCACTTCGCGAAGGCCCTGCGGGCCGCCTTGACCGCGCGGTCCACGTCCGCCTCGCCGGCCTGGGCGACCTCGGACAGCACCTCCTCCGTGCTGGGGGAGACCGTCTTGAAGACCTTGCCGTCGGCGGCCTCGGCGAACTCGCCGTCGACGAACAGACCGTAGGACGGCGCGATGTCGACGATCGACCGGGACTCGGGAGCCGGTGCGTAGGCGAAGGGGGAAAGCGGGTTTTCCGTGTTCATGGGGCTCAGTCCACCGTCACGTAGTCGGGGCCGGAGTAGCGGCCGGTGGCCAGCTTCTGGCGCTGCATCAGCAGGTCGTTCAGGAGCGAGGAGGCGCCGAAGCGGAACCAGTGGTTGTCCAGCCAGTCCCCGCCGGCGGTCTCGTTGACCAGGACCAGGAACTTGATCGCGTCCTTGGAGGTGCGGATGCCGCCGGCCGGCTTCACGCCCACCTGCACGCCGGTCTGCGCCCGGAAGTCACGGACGGCCTCCAGCATGAGCAGCGTGTTGGCCGGGGTGGCGTTGACGGCGACCTTGCCGGTGGAGGTCTTGATGAAGTCGGCGCCCGCCAGCATGCCGAGCCAGCTCGCGCGGCGGATGTTGTCGTACGTCGACAGCTCGCCGGTCTCGAAGATGACCTTCAGGCGGGCAGAGGTCCCGCAGGCCTCCTTCACGGCGACGATCTCGTCGTACACCTTGAGGTACTTGCCGGCGAGGAACGCCCCGCGGTCGATGACCATGTCGATCTCGTCGGCGCCCGCGGCGACCGCCGCGCGCACGTCCGCCAGCTTGATGTCCAGCGGCGCCCGGCCGGCCGGGAAGGCGGTGGCGACCGAGGCGACCTTCACGGCCGAGCCGGCCACGGCCTCCTTCGCGGTGGCCACCATGTCGGGGTACACGCAGACCGCGGCCGTGGCGGGGGCCGTACGGTCCGTCGGGTCGGGGTGGACCGCCTTGGCGCCGAGCGCCCGGACCTTGCCCGGGGTGTCCGCGCCTTCCAGCGTCGTCAGGTCGACCATCGAGATGGCGAGGTCGATCGCGTACGCCTTCGCGGTGGTCTTGATGGAACGGGTGCCGAGCGAGGCGGCGCGCGCCTCCAGGCCGACCGCGTCGACGCCGGGCAGCCCGTGCAGGAAGCGGCGCAGCGTGCTGTCGGACGCGGTGACGTCAGCGAGAGGGGGTGCAGTGGTGGGCATGGTCACCAGGCGAGCATATCTACGCGCGTAGCGGCTGTACACCCCTTGAGTCCAGATTGTGCCCCCGGCCATATTCCGCGGGGTGCTGGTTTCCGTGCTCGCTCCGTGCTCCCGCACCGCGGATGAGGGCGCCCGCGGACGTCGGGCACAATCGGGGCCATGACGACGCCCGAGCACGAACCCCCCGCGCCGCAGCCCTCCGCCTCCGAGTTCCAGGACCGGGTCCACCGGTCGTCCGCGGGCATCGCGGGCGGTGTCCTGCTGCTCGCCATCATCCTGTGGCTGGGCATCGACGCGCTGGTCACCGGCCAGGGCCGTACCCCGTGGCTGGCGCTCGCCGGGATGATCCTCGCGGTGCCGCTCGTGGTCGCCTTCACCGTGCGGCCCGCCGTGTACGCCAACTCCGACCGGCTGCGTGTCCGCAACCCCTTCCGCGTGATCGTGCTGCCCTGGGGGCAGGTCTCCGGCCTGCGCTCCGGCTACTCCAACGAGGTGTTCGACAAGGCCGGCACCAAGTACCAGCTGTGGGCGCTGCCCGTGTCGCTGCGGGCGCGCAAGCGGGCCGCCCGCCGGCAGGCGCGGGCCACCGTCGCGACCGCACGCGCGACGGGTGGCACCAGGGTCGGTGCCGGTGACACCGCCGCGGACCGCGATCCCATCCGGACGGACACCGACCAGTTCATGAACGACCTGCGCGAGGTCCAGGAGGCCCGCGAGCACGCCGAGTCCGCCCAGGGCGAGGTGACGGTCCGCTGGGCGTACGAGATCGTGGGTCCGGCGCTGGCCGGTGCGGTGGTGCTGGCGATTCTGATCGCGGTGGGGTGACGCGGGCGCGTCGGCGTCACATCGCGTGACCTTCGGAACGGAACGGGTGCCCTCGCTCAGAGGGCACCCGTTCCGTTCCGTTTTCGTACGGGTCAGATGCCCGCCGCCGCCGACAGGTCCCGCTTGATCGACGCCAGCAGGGCGTCGGCCCTGCCGCGGGCCGCCGGGAGGTCGGCGTGGGTGCCGACCGGGATCACGACCTCCAGGTAGCACTTCAGCTTGGGCTCCGTACCGCTGGGGCGGACGATGACGCGGGCGCCGTCGAGGGTGTAGCGCAGGCCGTCCGTGGGCGGAAGCCGGTCCGTGCCCCGGGTGAGGTCCTCGGAACGGGTGACCGGCAGGCCCGCGAGCGCGGTCGGGGGCTGCTCGCGCAGGCGCCGCATCGCGTCGGCGATCAGCGAGAGGTCCTTGACGCGGACCGAGAGCTGGTCGGTGGCGTGCAGGCCGTGCTCGACGGCGAGGTCGTCCAGGAGGTCCAGCAGGGTGCGGCCCTCCTCCTTGAGCCGGGACGCCAGCTCGGTGATCAGGAGGGCGGCGGTGATGCCGTCCTTGTCGCGTACGCCGTCGGGGTCGACGCAGTAGCCGAGGGCCTCCTCGTAGCCGTAGCGCAGACCCTCCACGCGGGCGATCCACTTGAAGCCGGTGAGCGTCTCCTCGTGCGGCAGGCCCGCCTTCCCGGCGATGCGTCCGAGGAGGGAGGAGGAGACGATCGACTCCGCGAAGGTGCCGGTCACGCCACGGGAGACCAGGTGGGCGGCGAGCAGGGCGCCCACCTCGTCGCCGCGCAGCATGCGCCAGTCGGTGCCGTGCCCGACGGCCACCGCGCAGCGGTCGGCGTCGGGGTCGTTGGCGATGATCAGGTCGGGGCCGGTCGCGCGGGCCCGGGCGAACGCCAGGTCCATCGCGCCGGGCTCCTCCGGGTTGGGGAACGCGACGGTCGGGAAGTCCGGGTCCGGCTCGGCCTGCTCGGCGACCAGGTCCGGGGCCGGGAAGCCGGCCCGGGCGAACGCGGCGAGGAGGGTGTCCTTGCCGACGCCGTGCATCGCCGTGTAGACGGTGCGGGCCGTGCGCGGCGAGCCGGGGGCGAGGACCGCGTCCGTACGGGCCAGGTAGGCCTCCAGGACGGAGCCGTCGAGGGTGTCCCAGCCGGAGTCCGGGCGGGGCACCGCGGTGAGCGTGGTGATCGCGTCGATCTCGGCGGCGATTCCGGCGTCCGCCGGGGGCACGATCTGGGAGCCGTCGCCCAGGTAGACCTTGTAGCCGTTGTCGCGGGGCGGGTTGTGGCTGGCGGTGACCTCCACACCGGCGACCGCGCCGAGGTGCCTGATGGCGAAGGCGAGGACCGGGGTGGGGAGGGGGCGGGGGAGCACGGCGGCGCGCAGTCCGGCGCCCGTCATGACGGCGGCGGTGTCGCGGGCGAAGTCGGCGGACTTGTGCCGGGCGTCGTAGCCGATGACGACGAGGCCGGCGTTCTCGTCCCCGTGGGCGGTCCCGTTCTTCTTCAGGTACGCGGCGAGGCCTGCGGCGGCGCGGATGACGACGGAGCGGTTCATGCGCATGGGCCCGGCGCCGAGTTCGCCGCGCAGGCCGGCGGTGCCGAACTGGAGCGTGCCGGCGAAGCGGGCGGTCAGCTCCTCGGTATCCCCGGCTTCGAGGAGCCGGGCGAGTTCGTCACGGGTGTCGGCGTCGGGGTCCTCGGCCAGCCACGCCTTGGCCCGTGCGATGAGGTCGTCGTGCACGTTGGGGTCAGCCTCTCGTGAGTTTGTCGGCCTGGGCCGTCTGCCTCCGGCGGGTGGGTGCCGGGGCACCTGGGATGCGTTGGGGGGCGGGGCCGTGGGGCGCGTCCGGCCGCCGCGCGCGAGCGTACTGCCCGGAGTTCCGAGGCCGTGCCGGGCGGAGACCGCCGGGCGCAGACGAAGTGCGCGGCAGGGGCCGCCGGCGCACCCCACGGCCCCTGCCGCGGTCCGGCGGCTCTCCCTTCGCGGGTGCCGCCGGCCGTTCGGCGTGCTGCGGGGTGCCGGGGTGTGCCGGGGTCTACAGGCGGCCCAGCACCTGGGTCAGCAGGGAGCCCATGCGGGTGGCGCTGTCGCGGCCCGCCTGGAGGACCTCCTCGTGGTTGAGGGGCTCGCCGGTCATGCCCGCGGCGAGGTTGGTCACCAGGGAGATGCCGAGGACCTCCGCGCCCGCCTCGCGGGCGGCGATCGCCTCCAGGACGGTGGACATGCCGACCAGGTCCGCGCCGATGGTGCGGGCCATGCGGATCTCCGCCGGCGTCTCGTAGTGCGGGCCGGGGAACTGGGCGTAGACGCCCTCCTCGAGGGTGGGGTCGACCTCCTTGCACAGGGCGCGCAGGCGCGGCGAGTACAGGTCGGTGAGGTCGACGAAGTTGGCGCCGACGATCGGCGAGGTCGCCGTCAGGTTGAGGTGGTCGCTGATCAGCACCGGCTGACCGGGGCGCATGCCCTCGCGCAGGCCGCCGCAGCCGTTGGTGAGCACGATCGTCTTGCAGCCGGCCGAGACAGCGGTGCGCACACCGTGGGCCACGGCGGCCACGCCACGGCCCTCGTAGTAATGGGTGCGGCCCAGGAACACCAGCGCGCGTCTGTCCCCGATGGCGTACGAGCGGATCTTGCCGCCGTGGCCCTCAACCGCCGGCGGCGGGAATCCGGGCAGCTCGGTGACCTGGAACTCGGCGTCGGGGGTCCCCAGGGCGTCGACGGCCGGCGCCCAGCCGGACCCCATCACGAGGGCGACGTCGTGGGACTCGGCACCCGTGAGTTCGCGCAGGCGCGCGGCGGCGGCGTCGGCGGCGGCGTACGGATCGCCCTGGATGTCGTCCGGAAGAAGAGATGCGTTCACGCGGATGAGCGTAGCCGGTATTCGCCTACGCGCGTAGATGTCAGTGGTCACGGCAATGCGATCGTTGTCTTGTCGTTTCCGGCGAGGGGCGGCGCCGGAGGGGCCCGCCCAGGCTTTCGTTCAGGTCTTCGGGAGCCCCGCGCCGCTCAGCACGGCCGCTTCCGCAGCTCCATCACATAGTCGTGGGGCGCCCCCGCCGACTCCGCCGCGTCCGCGATCTCGCCGAGGTAGCGGGCGGAGGGGAGACCGCCCTCGTAGGCGTTGAGGACGTAGACCCAGGCCCGTTCCTCGCCGTCCAGGGTGTGGACGCGCACGCGTGCGCGCCGGTAGACGTCCATGCCCACCCCCACCCAGCGGTCGAGGGCGTCCTCGTCCATCGGGGCGATGTCGTACAGGGCCACGAAGACCTGGGAGATCGGGTCCTCGACCAGGGTCGCCAGCGCGCCCTCCCAGCTCACCTGCTCGCCGCCGAAGGTCAGCCGCCAGCCGTTCAGCCAGCCCGTGGCACGCAACGGCGAGTGCGGGGCGCGGCGGGACATCAGCCGCGCGTCGAGATTGCCGGCGTATGCGGCATAGAGCGACATGCGTCGAGCGTACGGCAGCCGCGCACCCGCCTCACGGGTCCCATGCGCAACGGGAGTGCCCCGCGCCGACGCCCCGGGGCCGTAGCACCTTGAACGGTGCGGGACAATGGAGTACGTGACTCGGATCGTGATCATCGGTGGTGGACCCGGCGGCTACGAAGCGGCGCTGGTGGCGGCGCAGCTCGGCGCGGAGGTGACCGTCGTCGACTGCGACGGTCTGGGCGGAGCGTCGGTGCTGACCGACTGCGTGCCGTCGAAGACCCTTATCGCTACGGCCGAGGTGATGACCACCTTCGACTCCTCGTACGAGGAACTGGGGATCATCGTCGCCGACACCCCCTCCGACGGCGGCCCCGCCCAGGATCTTCCGGCGGACCAGGCCGGCCGGGTGGTGGGCGTCGACCTGGGGAAGGTCAACCGCCGGGTGAAGCGGCTGGCGCTCGCCCAGTCCCACGACATCACCGCCTCCGTGACGCGGGCCGGCGCCCGGGTCGTGCGCGGGCACGGCCGGCTGGAGGGCATGCAGGCGCTCGACGGGTCGCGCACGGTCGTCGTCAGGGCGGCCGACGGGAGCGAGGAGAGGCTCACCGCGGACGCCGTGCTGATCGCGACCGGCGGCCACCCGCGCGAGCTGCCCGACGCCCAGCCGGACGGCGAGCGGATCCTCAACTGGACCCAGGTCTACGACCTCACCGAGCTGCCCGAGGAACTCATCGTGGTCGGCTCGGGCGTCACCGGTGCCGAGTTCGCCGGCGCCTACCAGGCACTCGGCTCGAAGGTCACGCTGGTGTCCTCCCGCGACCGCGTGCTGCCGGGTGAGGACCCGGACGCGGCCGCGGTCCTGGAGGACGTCTTCCGCCGCCGCGGCATGAACGTCATGGCGCGCTCGCGGGCCGCCGCGGCCAAGCGGGTCGGGGACCGTGTGGAGGTGACGCTGGCGGACGGCCGGGTCATCACGGGCAGCCACTGCCTGATGGCCGTCGGCGCCATCCCCAACAGCGCCGGGCTCGGCCTGGAGGAGGCCGGCGTCAAACTGCGCGAGTCCGGTCACATCTGGACCGACAAGGTGTCGAGGACGACGGCTCCGGGCGTGTACGCGGCCGGCGACGTGACCGGAGTCTTCGCGCTGGCGTCGGTGGCGGCGATGCAGGGACGCATCGCGATGTACCACTTCCTGGGCGACGCGGTGGCCCCGCTGAACCTGAAGACGGTCTCCTCCAACGTCTTCACCGACCCCGAGATCGCCACCGTCGGCTACACCCAGGCCGACGTGGACGCCGGCAAGATCGACGCCCGCTGTGTGAAGCTGCCGCTGCTGCGCAACCCGCGCGCCAAGATGCAGGGCATCCGGGACGGCTTCGTCAAGATCTTCTGCCGTCCGGGCACGGGGATCGTGGTCGGCGGCGTGGTCGTCGCCCCGCGCGCCTCGGAACTGATCCACCCCATCTCGATCGCCGTCGACAACAACCTGACGGTCGAACAGATCGCGAACGCCTTCACCGTGTACCCCTCGCTGTCGGGGTCGATCGCGGAGGTGGCACGGCAGTTGCACACGCGCAAGGCGACGGCCGAGGCGTAGGCGGTCCGGCGTCCGGGCCGACTCCCCGCCGGTCACGGGGAGTTGCGGACCGTGCCGGTGGCACGGGCAAGGGGACCAGGCCCCATACCACTTCGCACCCTGCCCTGCGAACAACTTCTGCTATTCGGCGCAAACTGCTGAAAGCAGACGGTCGCTGGGGTTACTGTCAGTTTCGTGTTCGCTGCTGAACGTCGCCAATTGATCCTCGAAATGGTGCGAGCGAACGGTGCCGTGTCGCTCCGTGAACTCGCCCGCGTCGTCCAGACCTCCGAAGTGACCGTACGGCGGGACGTGCGGGCGCTGGAGGCCGAAGGACTCCTCGACCGCCGGCACGGCGGTGCGGTACTCCCGGGTGGGTTCACCCGGGAGTCCGGCTTCCCGCAGAAGTCGCATCTCGCGACCGCGGAGAAGACGGCCATCGCCGACCTCGCCGCGAGCCTCGTCGAAGAGGGCGAGGCGATCGTCGTGGGCGCGGGTACCACCACTCAGGAGCTGGCCCGCCGGCTCGCCCGGGTGCCCGGCCTGACCGTCGTCACCAACTCCCTGCTGGTCGCCCAGGCGTTGGCCCATGCCAACCGCGTGGAGGTCGTGATGACCGGCGGCACGCTGCGTGGCTCCAACTACGCGCTCGTCGGGTCGGGGGCGGAGCAGTCGCTGCACGGGCTGCGGGTGTCCAAGGCCTTCCTGTCGGGGAGCGGGCTGACGGCCGAACGGGGCCTGTCCACCTCCAACATGCTGTCGGCGTCCGTCGACCGGGCCCTGGTGCAGGCCGCCGCGGAGGTGGTGGTCCTCGCCGACCACACCAAGCTCGGTACGGACACGATGTTCCAGACCGTCCCGACCGATCTCATCACCCGCCTGGTGACGGACGAGCCCCCGGCCCACGACGACCGCGCGGCCACCGAGCTCCAGGCCCTCGCCGACCAGGGCGTCCAGATCGCCGTGGCCGGCGCGACGGGAAACCCGGTGGCGGACCAGCCCCCGCCCCGCGACCGTCGCCGTGAGGTCCCGCTCCCGGGTCCCCGCCGCACCCAGCCGCCGGGCGCGAACCTCCGCCCGGCGTCCCTGGGCGGGGAACAGCCGAACGGCACGGAACGCCCGGCCGCGCGGGTGGCGGACCTCCGGAGGCGATGAGGGCCTTCGGGCCGTCCTCGGGACTCTCGGACTGTCTTCGGGATGGGCTTCCGACCGTCCTCGGGAAGGGCTTCCGACCGCCCTACGGAAAGCACGGCGCCCGGCGGGCCGCTCTCGCGGCTCGCCGGGCGCCTGTGGGTGCGGGTGCTCCGGGGGATCAGTCCTTGATCTCGCAGATGACGGCGCCGGAGGTGACGGAGGCGCCGACGTCGGCCGACAGGCCCTTGATGGTGCCGCTGCGGTGGGCGTTGAGGGGCTGCTCCATCTTCATGGCCTCCAGGACGACGACCAGGTCGCCCTCCTTGACCTCCTGGCCCTCCTCGACGGCGACCTTGACGATGGTGCCCTGCATCGGGGAGGCGAGGGTGTCGCCGGAGGCGACGGGGCCGGACTTCTTCGCGGCGCGGCGCTTGGGCTTGGCACCCGCGGCGAGGCCGGTGCGGGCCAGGGACATGCCCAGCGAGGTGGGCAGCGAGACCTCCAGGCGCTTGCCGCCGACCTCGACGACCACGGTCTCGCGGCCCGTCTCCTCGTCCGCCTCCGCGCTGTCGGCGGTGGCGGTGAAGGGCTTGATGTCGTTGACGAACTCGGTCTCGATCCAGCGGGTGTGGACCGTGAACGGGTCGCTGGAGCCGGTCAGTTCCGGGGCGAACGCCGGGTCGGTGACCACCGCGCGGTGGAAGGGGATGGCGGTGGCCATGCCCTCGACCTGGAACTCCTCCAGGGCGCGGGCGGCCCGCTGGAGGGCCTCCTTGCGGGTGCGGCCGGTCACGATCAGCTTGGCCAGCAGCGAGTCCCAGGCCGGGCCGATGACGCTGCCGGACTCGACGCCCGCGTCCAGGCGGACGCCCGGTCCGGACGGCGGGGCGAAGTTCGTCACGGTGCCGGGGGCGGGCAGGAAGCCCCGGCCCGGGTCCTCGCCGTTGATGCGGAACTCGAAGGAGTGGCCACGCAGCGGCGGGTCGTCGTAGCCGAGTTCCTCGCCGTCGGCGATGCGGAACATCTCGCGGACCAGGTCGAAGCCGGCGACCTCCTCGGTGACCGGGTGCTCGACCTGGAGGCGGGTGTTGACCTCCAGGAAGGAGATCGTGCCGTCCTGGCCGACCAGGAACTCGCAGGTGCCGGCGCCGACGTAGCCGGCCTCCGACAGGATCGCCTTGGAGGCGCGGTACAGCTCGGCGACCTGCTCGTCGGACAGGAACGGCGCAGGGGCCTCCTCGACCAGCTTCTGGTGGCGGCGCTGGAGGGAGCAGTCACGGGTGGAGACGACGACCACGTTGCCGTGCTGGTCGGCCAGGCACTGGGTCTCCACGTGCCGCGGCCGGTCCAGGTAGCGCTCGACGAAGCACTCGCCGCGGCCGAAGGCGGCCACCGCCTCGCGCACCGCGGACTCGTACAGCTCGGGGACCTCGTCCAGGGTGCGGGCGACCTTGAGACCGCGCCCGCCGCCACCGAAGGCGGCCTTGATGGCGATCGGCAGGCCGTGCTCCTCGGCGAAGGCCACGACCTCCTCGGCACCGGAGACGGGGTCGGGGGTCCCGGCCACCAGCGGCGCGCCGGCGCGCTGGGCGATGTGCCTTGCCGCGA
Source organism: Streptomyces sp. NPDC001231 (assembly GCF_042896885.1). Lineage (NCBI taxonomy): Bacteria > Bacillati > Actinomycetota > Actinomycetes > Kitasatosporales > Streptomycetaceae > Streptomyces > Streptomyces sp. NPDC001231. The sequence goes on along the minus strand of NZ_JBIAXS010000004.1, from coordinate 249,223 downwards.
CCTTGTCACCCAGGTCGCGGATGGCCTGCGGCGGCGGGCCGATCCAGATCAGGTCCGCGTCCAGCACGGCCTGGGCGAAGTCGGCGTTCTCCGAGAGGAAGCCGTATCCGGGGTGGATCGCGTCCGCGCCGGACTCCTTCGCGGCCTTCAGCACCTTGTCGATGTCCAGGTAGCTGGTGGCCGGGGTGTCACCGCCCAGGGCGAACGCCTCATCCGCGGCGCGGACATGCAGAGCGTCCCGGTCCGGGTCGGCGTAGACGGCCACGCTCGCGATACCGGCGTCCCGGCAGGCCCGGGCAACGCGGACAGCGATTTCGCCACGGTTGGCGATGAGCACCTTGCGCACGATTGAGGCTCCCTCCTTGAAACAAGCCGAGTTTAGGGACTGCCGACACGGCACTTCGACCCGTCCCCGATGGTGAGCTTGCCCACACGGAGCGTGATTCGAGGCGCGCTCGACCTGCGAAATCCCTTGTCGCATCGCTGTACGCAGGACTCCTCCGGAAAACCCTAGCCCTCCCATGTGGCCAAGGTCTCTGTGAGGGCGTGCTGCGACGCACTTCGTTTCTTTGTGGAGTCCCTACGAATGGCCCAATGATTCTTTGCCGGTGGCAGAACCCTTGTCCCCCCGTTTACCCGTTAGTAGCGTTCACGATGTCTCGGCGGTACTCGCGGTAACAGGGCTCCGGACGGAGCGGCAGTCGGAAGTGGGTGGGACCGGTGGTGCGCAGACCGGTGGCGTGGGTGGTGGCGGTGGTGCTCTTCGCCGAGGCGTTGGGCGTGGCGGCGCTGAACTGGTTCCTCGGCGAGGTCGTGCACCAGCAGCGGATGTCCCTGGCCGGCCTGGATCCGAACGTGATGTCGAACTCGTCGAAGGCCGGCGGTCTGGTCTTCGGCCTCTACTTCGCCCTGTGCGGGCTGGTCGCCCTGCTCGTGGCGGTACGGGGTCGCCGCCCGGCCGGCCTGGGACGCGTCCTGCTGATCAGCGCGGCCGTGGTGCACGGGCTGCTGGGCGCGTTCGCCTGGGGGCTGGTGGGCTGGCGGGCGTTCCTGTTCATGGTGCTGGTGCTCGGGCTCATCGTGCTGCTGCTGATGACGTACGACCACGAGGAGGGACCGGCCGGTGAGGTGCCGGGCGCCCCCCGGGGCGCGGGCGGCCCCGGGACCGAGAAGACTCCCGGGCCCGCGGACGACACGGGTCACGGGGGCGACACGGGTCACGGGGGCGAGACGGGTCACGGGGGCGAGGCGCCCAGGCCTCTCACCCCTCCGGCCGAGGCCCGCACTCCCTGATCAGTCCTCGGCCGGCGCCCACAACTCGGTGATGCCCACGCCGAGTTCGGCCAGCAGACGGCGGATCAGGGGCAGGCTGATGCCGATGACGTTGCCGTGGTCGCCGTCGATGCCGTCGATGAACGGCGCCGAGCGGCCGTCCAGGGTGAAGGCGCCGGCCACGTACAGCGGCTCGCCCGAGGCGACGTACGCGGCGATCTCCTCGTCCGACGGCTCGCCGAAGCGGACCACGGTGGAGGCCGTGGCCGAGGCGTGCCGCCCGCTCTCCGTGTCCCAGACGCAGTGACCGGTCTGGAGGGTGCCGGCCCGGCCGCGCATCGCCTTCCAGCGGGCGGTGGCCTCCTCGGCGTCGGCGGGCTTGCCCAGGGCGTGGCCGTCCAGGTCGAGCACCGAGTCGCAGCCGATCACCAGCGCGCCCCGGACCTCCGGCCGGGCCGCCACCACGGAGGCCTTCGCCTCGGCGAGCGCGAGCGCCAGTTCGGCGGGGGTGGGCGCGGTGACCGCGTCCTCGTCGACGCCGCTGACGATGACCTCCGGGTCGAGCCCGGCCTGCCGGAGCAGCCCGAGCCGGGCGGGGGACTGGGAGGCGAGCACGAGTCGGCGGCGCGGCTGGTCTGTCATACGGTCAGCGTATCGGCGGCGGCTCCTCCGGCTCACCTCACGCCGATCACGAACATCGCCAGCACCATGGCCAGTGCCATGAGAACGCCCAGCCGCCGCAACATGTCCTGCGTGTCACGCAGTTCCTTCGGCGGCTCGTTCTCGGGATCGGACCACAGCATCCTCCGATCGTGCGACCGCGACCACGCCGCGCGCCTGAGTACGCGTACTCAACTTGTCCCCCACTGGGCGTTCACGCGGGCGGGCCGGGGACACCGCCTCAAGGACTGAACCGCCCCTGACGGCCGCAGGCCCGTCCCCGGGCCACCGCCCCGACGCGGCCGCACAGGCATCGGCCCCACGGCCGTGGCGCGGCGGCTGCGGCTCTCCTGAGTGGGTCAGCGGCCGGAGGGTGGGATACGGCCAGGCCCCGGGACCCAGGAGCGGAGCCGTGCCCGGGCACACAGGGAGGCGCGGAGGACCCCGCCGGGGGAGGGGGCGCAGCCCAGCCGAGACACAGGGGCGGAGCCAAGCCGGGACGCCCGGGACGCAGGGGCGGAGCCCAAGGAGGTGGTTACTTGAGCCTACGGAGTTGGGCGGGGGGCCATGTACTGGGGCGGAGCCTCGGCGGGGTGCAGGGGCGGGGCCTCGCCGGGGGTGTGGGGCGGAGCCCCAGGGAACGGTCGCCTGAGCCCTACTGGGTCGGGCGGGATGGTGGGCCAAGTACCCGGGGCGGAGGCCCGCCGGGGTGTGGGGCGGAGCCCCAGGGAACGGTCGCCTGAGCCCTACTGGGTCGGGCGGGATGGTGGGCCAAGTACCCGGGGCGGAGCCCCGCCGGGGTCTGGGGCGGAGCCCCAGGAAGCCGTCACTTGAGCCCTACTGAGTCGGACGCGCGGGTGGGCAGAGCGCCCCCGGGCGGAGCCCGGCCAGGGGTGCAGGGGCGGGGCCCCGCCGGGGTCTGGGGCGGGGCCCCGGGGGACGGTCGCCCGAGGCCCACCGAGTCGGGCGGGCGGGTGGGCAAAGCGCCCTGGGTGGCCGGTGGCGCGGGCGATCAGCCGGGCCAGTAGGTGCGGGACCAGGCCGTAGGGCTCGGGTGAGGGACGTGCCGGGTGGCGATGCGGGACGGGTCGGACCAGGAGTCTCGGGGGGCCGGCGCGCCGGACGGCGTGTTGGCTGCCGCCGCGGCGCGGGCCCGGACCACCGCCAGGGCGGCGGCGAGCTCCTCCGGGGTCGGATGGCCTCGTACGACCTTGATCACAGCGGCTCCTTACAGGGGGATGTTGCCGTGCTTCTTCGGAGGCAGGGATTCCCGCTTGGTGCGCAGCTGACGCAGGCCGCGCACGAGGTGGGAGCGGGTGTCGGAGGGCTTGATCACCGCGTCGACGTAGCCGCGTTCGGCCGCGACGTAGGGGTTGAGGAGGGCGTCCTCGTACTCCTGGATCAGCCGGGCGCGGGTCGCCTCGGCGTCGCCCGCGGCCTCGGCCTCGGCGATCGTGCGGCGGTGCAGGATGTTGACCGCGCCCTGGGCGCCCATGACGGCGATCTGGGCGGTCGGCCAGGCCAGGTTGAGGTCGGCGCCCAGGTGCTTGGAGCCCATGACGTCGTAGGCGCCGCCGAAGGCCTTGCGGGTGATCACGGTGATCAGCGGGACGGTCGCCTCGGCGTAGGCGAAGATCAGCTTGGCGCCGCGGCGGATGATGCCGGTGTGCTCCTGGTCGACGCCCGGGAGGAAGCCGGGCACGTCGACGAAGGTGAGCACGGGCACGTTGAAGGCGTCGCAGGTCCGTACGAAGCGGGCGGCCTTCTCGGAGGCGTCGATGTCCAGGCAGCCGGCGAACTGCATCGGCTGGTTGGCGACGATGCCGACCGGGTGGCCCTCCACCCGTCCGAACCCGGTGAGGATGTTCGGCGCGAACAGCGGCTGGGTCTCGAAGAACTCGGCGTCGTCCAGCACGTGCTCGATCACCGTGTGCATGTCGTACGGCTGGTTCGCGCTGTCCGGGACGACCGAGTCCAGCTCCAGGTCCTCGCCGCTGACCGCCAGGTCGGCCTCCTCGGGGAAGACCGGCGGCTCGGAGAGGTTGTTCGACGGCAGGTACGACAGCAGCTGCTTGACGTACTCGATCGCGTCCTTCTCGTCCCCGGCCATGTGGTGGGCCACGCCGGAGGCGGTGTTGTGGGTGCGCGCGCCGCCCAGCTCCTCGAAGCCGACGTCCTCGCCGGTGACGGTCTTGATGACGTCGGGGCCGGTGATGAACATGTGCGAGGTCTGGTCGACCATGATCGTGAAGTCGGTGATCGCCGGCGAGTAGACCGCGCCGCCCGCGCACGGGCCGACGACCAGGCTGATCTGCGGGATCACCCCGGAGGCGTGGGTGTTGCGGCGGAAGATCTCCCCGTACGCGCCGAGGGAGGCGACCCCCTCCTGGATCCGGGCGCCGCCCGAGTCGTTGATCCCGATGACCGGGCAGCCGGTCTTCAGGGCGAAGTCCATCACCTTGACGATCTTCTGCCCGTAGACCTCGCCCAGCGCTCCTCCGAAGACGGTGAAGTCCTGCGAGAACACCGCGACCGGGCGGCCGTCGACCATGCCGTAGCCGGTGACGACGCCGTCCCCGTACGGCCGGTTCTGCTCCAGGCCGAAGTTGGTGGAGCGGTGCCGGGCGAACTCGTCCAGCTCGACGAACGACCCCTCGTCGAGCAGCAGTTCGATCCGCTCGCGCGCCGTCAGCTTCCCCTTGGCGTGCTGCTTCTCCACGGCGCGCTCGGAGCCGGCGTGCGTCGCTGCCAGGACGCGGCGCTGAAGATCCGCGATCTTGCCCGCGGTCGTGTGAATGTCGATCTCTTGGCGCTCTTCCGGCTCGGACATCGGGATCGCGGCTCCCTGCCTGCTCACAAGGGGGGACGGTTACTCATCCGTAGCGTAGTAGGGGGTCCGCCGTTCGGCAGTGCGGCGTTTCCCACACCTAGGGTGGCTTGCATGACGCCCCGAGATGCAGCAGACGACAACCCCGACAACGTGCCGCACGGCAGCCGCTGGTCCGACCTGGACCGCCCGCCCCTGAACGCCGGGGCCCTGCGGCGCGGGCTGGTACGGGCGGACGGGCTGTGGTCCGAGGTGGACGTGGTGCAGAGCACGGGCTCCACGAACACGGACCTGGTGGCCCGCGCCGCCGCCGGGAAGGCGGGCGAGGGTGCCGTCCTGGTCGCCGAGGAGCAGACCTCCGCCCGGGGCCGTCTGGACCGCCGGTGGACGGCCCCGCCCCGCTCCGGGCTGTTCTTCTCGGTGCTGCTGCGGCCCAGCGAGGTGCCGGTGGCCCGCTGGGGCTGGCTGCCGCTGCTCACCGGGGTCGCGGTGGCCACGGGCCTGTCCCGGGCCGCCGGGGTCGATACGGCGCTGAAGTGGCCGAACGACCTGCTGGTGACCGTCGGCGATGAGGAACGCAAGGCCGGCGGCATCCTGGCCGAGCGGGCCGGCGGGGACGCCGTGGTCATCGGCGTCGGCGTCAACGTCACGCTGCGGCAGGAGGAGCTTCCCGTCCCGGGGGCCGGCTCCCTCGCCCTCGCCGGAGCGGTGAGCACCGACCGCGACCCGCTGCTGCGGGCGGTCCTGCGCTCCCTGGAGGACTGGTACGGCCGATGGCGGGAGGCGGGAGGCGATCCGGCCGCGAGCGGCCTCCAGGAGACGTACGCGGCGGGCTGTGCGACGCTCGGGCGGGTGGTCCGGGCGGAACTGCCGGGCGACCGGTCGGTGGTGGGAGAAGCGGTCGCGGTGGACGGCGACGGCCGGCTGGTCATCGCCACGGAGGCAGGGGTGCAGGAGCCGGTCGGCGCGGGCGACATCGTGCATCTGCGCCCCGTGTGAATCGGTGCCGGTCAGCTCCCCCCGCGGCGCGACCTGACGGAGTGAGCTGGCGCACACCTGCCGTAGAGTTGAGGCCGGTCGATACCTGACCGTGGCAGATCGGAAGGGCAGCAGGCGTGACCGTCGACGACACGGGCTCCGGCGCGGACGCGGACGGCCGGGAGGAGCCTCCGCCATTCCCGTCCTCGCTCGAGCAGGGGGACTCCGACGCCGAATCCGGCGGACACCCTCTCGCACTGCGTCTCGAACAGCTCATCCTGGGCGCGGAGCGGCGCTACACCCCGTTCCAGGCGGCCCGCAGCGCCGGCGTCTCCATGGAGCTTGCCTCCCGCTTCTGGCGGGCCATGGGCTTCGCCGACATAGGCCAGGCCAAGGCGCTCACGGAGGCCGACGTACTGGCCCTGCGGCGGCTCGCCGGTCTGGTCGAGGCGGGGCTGCTCAGCGAGGCCATGGCCGTGCAGGTGGCCCGGTCCACGGGGCAGACCACCGCCCGTCTGGCCGAATGGCAGATGGACTCCTTCCTGGAGGGCCTGACCGAGCCGCCCGAGCCCGGCATGACCCGCACCGAGGTCACGTACCCGATCGTCGAGCTGCTGCTGCCCGAGCTGGAGGAGTTCCTGGTCTACGTCTGGCGCCGCCAGCTCGCCGCCTCGGCCGGCCGGGTCGTGCAGGCCGCCGACGACGAGGAGATGGTCGACCGGCGGCTGGCCGTGGGCTTCGCGGACCTCGTCGGCTTCACCCGGCTGACCCGCCGTATGGAGGAGGAGGAGCTCGGCGAGCTGGTCGAGGCGTTCGAGACGACCTCGGCCGACCTCGTGGCCGCGCGCGGCGGCCGGCTCATCAAGACGCTCGGCGACGAGGTGCTGTACGCCGCCGACGACGCCGGCACGGCGGCGGACATCGCGCTGCGGCTGGTCGAGACGATGGCCCACGACGAGACGATGCCGGAGCTGCGGGTGGGCATGGCGTTCGGCACGGTGACCACTCGAATGGGCGATGTGTTCGGCACCACCGTCAACCTCGCCTCCCGGCTCACCTCGATAGCTCCGCGTGACGCCGTCCTGGTGGACAGCGCCTTCGCCGAGGAGCTGATCCGCACCGGGGACGCCCCGGCGTCCGAGGCGGAGGCGGCCGAGGCCGCGGCGGCCGCGGAGAAGGAGGGCGAGGAGCCGCCGGTGTACCGGTTCGCCCTTCAGCCGATGTGGCAGCGCCCGGTGCGCGGCCTGGGCGTGGTCGAGCCCTGGCTGCTCACCCGGCGGAGCGACGGGACCTCGTAACCGGCGGTCGCGGCCCGGATCAGCGGCCGGGTCCGGCCTCGAGGCCGACGCACAGCCCGATGATCGGCAGGCACAGGCCGCCCCCGCCGGAGGGCGGGGCCGGGGGCTGCGTACTCCGGCTCGGGGCCGGTGTGGGGCGAGGAGCCGGGGCCGTGGTGGCGGGCGGCCGCGGTACGTCGGTGGGCTCCGGGTGCTCCGGCGGGTCCGTGTCCTCGGGGAGCGCCGTGGGAACGGTCGTGGTCTGCGGGAGCGCCGAGGGCTCCGCGGTGGCCGCCGCCGCGGACGGGGACGCCATCGGTACGGCGCTTCCGTCCGGGAGCGGTGCGGCGCTCACCCCGTCCAGGGCGACGGTCGCCGAGGGCGCGGTCGCCGGACCGGCCCCGGTCGTGCCGGAGGTGCCGGCGGGGGTCCCGGCGGAGCGGCCCGAGCCGTGGCCCGGGGCCGCGTGGGGTTCGGCCTCCGCGGCGCCCAGGCCGGCCGGTCCGGACTCGGGCGCCAGCCGTACGAGGCTCAGCACACCGGCGGCCACCGCGAGCCCTCCGGCGGCCAGCAGCGCCTTGCGGGGCCGGCGCCTGCGGTGCCGTCCGTGGGCACGGGAGCCCCAGGGCCGCGTCCATGTGCCGGCGGTCTCCTCCTCCGCCGCGGCGTCGGCGACTATGTCTGTGCTGTCGCAATGATCGCCGTTGTCGTTCTTGTCGCCGTCGTTCTTGTCGCCGTCTTGCCGGACTGTGGCTGTATGCGTCGTCATCGCCGTCCTCCCCGATGCGCTCGCGCCCCCCGATGCGCCATGGCGGACGCACGTTATGCGCTCTCCCGGGGATTCGGTGGGGGTTGGCCGGGGATGTCACTCGAACGGGGTGCCGGGTCTCGACAACGGGGCCGCGGTTGTGTTCCGTCCGCACTTTCCCCGGTGCGGGCCCTGCTGCGATGATCGGACCTGGTTTCTTGTTAACCCGCGTTAACCAGGAGGGTGTCATGAGTGAGGAGCGGTTCGGCGAGTTCGTGCTGGTGCGGCGGCACGACTACGTCGCGGAGCTCGTCCTGGACCGGCCCAAGGCGATGAACGCCGTGTCCACGGACATGGCCCGGTCGATCGCCGGGGCGTGTGCGGCGCTCGCCGCCGACCGGGACGCGCGCGTGGTCGTCCTGACGTCCTCGCACGAGCGGGCGTTCTGCGTCGGGGCCGACCTGAAGGAGCGCAACTCCTTCAGCGACGCCGACCTGGTGCGCCAGCGCCCGGTCGCGCGCGCGGCGTACACCGGCGTACTGGAGCTGCCGATGCCGACGATCGCCGCGGTGCACGGGTTCGCGCTCGGCGGCGGCTTCGAACTGGCCCTGTCCTGCGACGTGATCGTGGCCGACCGTACGGCCGTGGTGGGGCTGCCGGAGGTCTCGGTGGGGGTGATCCCCGGTGGCGGCGGTACGCAGCTGCTGCCCCGGCGGGTGGGCGCCGCGCGGGCGGCCGAGCTGATCTTCACGGCGCGTCGGCTGGAGGCGCCGGAGGCGGCCGGGCTGGGCCTCGTGGACCGCCTGGTGGGCGAGGGCCGGGACCGCGAGGAGGCCCTGGAGCTGGCTTCCCGGATGGCGGCGAACTCGCCGGTCGGACTGCGCGCCGCCAAGCGCGCCCTGCGACTCGGGCACGGCCTCGACCTGCGGGCCGGCCTGGAGGTAGAGGACGCGGCCTGGCGCTCGGTCGCCTTCTCCGCGGACCGCGCGGAGGGGGTGGCGGCCTTCAACGAGAAGCGCCCCCCGCACTGGCCGGGAGAGTAACCACCGCCTCGCGCCGCCTGCGTCCCACGCCGGCCGGGAGTGCACCTCACGCCTGCTGGGGGCGGCGGCTGCCCGACACCGAGCAGTCCGGCGACCGCCGGCAGCCGTGCAGTGCGCCGACCGGAGGAGGCGGGCACCGCCGCCGGGCGCGGACGGCCCGCGTCCCCGTGCCTGCCGTCCGCCGTGACCGCCGTACCGGCCGGGTCGCGGTCGCCCGGCGCTCTGGCTGTCGTGGTCGGCGGGTGGTGGCGGTTCGGCGTCGAGCCGGGGGTCGGCGTCCGACGACTGCGGGCTGCGGTGCCGTGCACTGAGCGGTGGAGGTAGGAGCCGTCGTCGGGCGCGGACGGTCCGCGGCCTCGTGCCTGTGGTCAGGCATGCCCGCTGGGCCGTGCGAATGCCGTGCCGACGGGTCTGTGGCCGCCCGACGTTGTGGCCGTGGTGCTTGGCCGGGTCGCGGTCGCCCGGCGCTCTGGCCGTCGTGGTCGGCGGGTGGTGGCGGTTCGGCGTCGAGCCGGGGGCCGGCAGTCCCCGCGGCTGTCGGCAGCCGTGCCGCGCGCTGGCCGGACGAGGTGGGAGCCGCCGCCGGGCGCGGGCGGCCCGCGGCGCCTGCCGTCCGCCGTGGCCGCCGGACCGCGTGGCCACCGTGCGCGGCGAGCCACACCTGGCCGGGAAGGGACGCCGTGCCTCGCGCGTCCGGGGGCGCGTGAGCCCTGTCGGGTCCTGTGGGTCGGGGGTGTACGGGTCCGTGTCGGGTCCCGTTGACTCGGGGGTGTGGGGTTCCGGTGATCCGGGGGAGCTGTGTGCGGCGCACTGGTGGGTGGGCCAATGTCTCGATTCATCTGAAACATCCCTAGCCTGGGGTGATGGGCGAGAACAGGCGGCTGGCGGACGTCGTGGCGTTGGCACAGGGGATGGCCGCGGCGCAGACCTCGCGTGAGTCGTGGCGGGCGGCGGCGCTCGGTGCGTGCCGGGCGCTGGAGGGGAGCTTCGCCGCGCTCTCGGCGTGGGAGCGCGAGCACGGCCGGCTGCGGGTCCTGGTGAACGTGGGGGACCGGGCGCCGGAAGAGGAGGAGTTCCCGGAGAACGAGGCGTACCCGGTGCACCAGTTTCCGGAGATCACCGAGTTCCTGCACGAGCGGTGGGCCTCGGGCGGTGAACCCGACGCCTGGGTGGAGACCGCCGACGGCGCGGCCGCGGGCCACCCCGGCTACAGCCACCAGCGTGTCGCCGCGCTGCGCAGGCGAGGGCGCGGCTGCTGCGTGGTCGCGCCGATCGTGCAGCACGGACGCGCCTGGGGAGAGCTCTACGTCGCCCGTCCGGTCGGCACCCCCCTCTTCGGCCGCTCCGACGCCGACTTCGCCACCGTGCTGGCCGCCGTGGTAGCCGCCGGGCTCGCCCAGAGCGAGCGGCTGGAGGAGGCCCGCAGGCTGGCGTTCACGGACGCGCTGACCGGGCTCGCCAACCGCCGTGCCGTCGACGTGATGCTCGACGAGGCGATCGAGCGGCACCGCGCGGACGGTGTCGTCGTCAGCCTCGTCGTCTGCGACCTCAACGGGCTCAAGCAGGTCAACGACACCCTCGGTCACGCCGTCGGCGACCGGCTCCTCGAACGGTTCGGCTCCGTGCTGTCGCTGTGCGGCGCGATGGTGCCCGGCGCCCTGGTGGCACGGCTCGGCGGCGACGAGTTCTGCCTGGTCGCGGTGGGCCCCTCGGCCGACGACGTGATCAAGGCGGCCGACGAGCTGTGCCGGCGCGCGGCCGAGCTGGAGCTGGGCGAGGGCGTCGCCTGCGGGGTGGCCTCGACCGAGCACGCGATCCGGCCGGTACCGTCGGCCCGGCGGCTGTTCCGGCTCGCCGACGCCGCCCAGTACCGGGCGAAGGCGCTGCGCGCCGACCGCCCCGTGGTCGCCGGCCGTGAGGGCGCGCAGGACCCGGTCGTCCGCCTCGTCGACGCGCCCCCGCCCGTGCCGGAGGCCCCGGTGGAGCGGCGCCGCTTCCGCGGCCGCAGGCCCTGAGCGGCGCCGGGTGTTCAGGCGTATCCAGGCCGCGAGTTGTAAGAGTCGCTCCCAGCATCCACTAGTGACATCTTCGCATTCACTGCGTACGCTCCTGAATATGGATATGCATACTGTGGTGGTGGGGACGTCGGGGGTCACCGCGTCCGACGTTCTCGCCGTGGCGCGCGGCGGCGCCCGCATCGAGCTCTCCGACGAGGCGGTGGCGGCCCTCACGGCGGCCCGGGAGATCGTGGACGCGCTGGCGGCCAAGCCCGAGCCCGTCTACGGCGTCAGCACCGGCTTCGGCGCCCTGGCGACCCGGCACATCAGCCAGGAGCTGCGCACCCAGCTCCAGCGCAACATCGTCCGCTCGCACGCCGCCGGCATGGGCCCGCGGGTCGAGCGCGAGGTCGTGCGGGCGCTGATGTTCCTCCGGCTGAAGACCGTGTGCTCCGGGCACACCGGCGTACGCCCCGAGGTCGCGCAGACCATGGCCGACGTGCTCAACGCCGGCATCACCCCGGTCGTGCACGAGTACGGCTCCCTCGGCTGCTCCGGCGACCTCGCCCCGCTGTCCCACTGCGCCCTCACCCTCATGGGCGAGGGCGACGCGGAGGGCCCCGACGGCGTCGTACGCCCCGCCGCCGAGCTGCTCGGCGAGCACGGCATCCGGCCTGTCGAGCTGCGCGAGAAGGAGGGCCTGGCCCTCCTCAACGGCACCGACGGCATGCTCGGCATGCTGATCATGGCCCTCGCCGACCTCGAAACCCTGTACAAGTCCGCCGACATCACCGCCGCCCTCAGCCTGGAGGCGCTGCTCGGCACGGACAAGGTCCTCGCTCCCGAGCTGCACGCCATCCGCCCGCACCCGGGGCAGGGCGCCTCCGCCGCCAACATGCTGGCCGTGCTCAAGGGTTCCGGCCTCACCGGGCACCACCAGGGCGACGCGCCCCGCGTCCAGGACGCCTACTCCGTGCGGTGCGCCCCGCAGGTCGCCGGCGCCGGCCGGGACACCCTCGCGTACGCCCGGCTGGTCGCCGAGCGGGAACTCGCCTCCGCCGTGGACAACCCCGTCGTCCTGCCCGACGGCCGGGTGGAGTCCAACGGCAACTTCCACGGCGCCCCGGTCGCCTACGTGCTGGACTTCCTCGCCATCGCCGCCGCCGACCTCGGCTCGATCGCCGAGCGCCGTACCGACCGGCTGCTCGACAAGAACCGCAGCCACGGCCTGCCGCCGTTCCTCGCCGACGACGCCGGCGTCGACTCGGGCCTGATGATCGCCCAGTACACGCAGGCCGCGCTGGTCAGCGAGATGAAGCGGCTCGCCGTACCGGCGTCCGCCGACTCCATCCCGTCCTCCGCCATGCAGGAGGACCACGTCTCCATGGGCTGGTCGGCGGCGCGCAAGCTGCGCACGGCCGTCGGCAACCTGAACCGGATCATCGCGATCGAGCTGTACGCCGCCGCGCGCGCCGTTCAGTTGCGTGAGGGCCTGACCCCGGCTCCGGCGAGCCGGGCGGTCATCGACGCCGCCCGCGAGGCGGGGGTGGAGGGACCGGGCCCGGACCGCTTCCTCGCGCCCGACCTCGCCGCCGCGGACGCCTTCGTGGGGGACGGCCGGCTCGTCGCGGCGGCCGAGACCGTCACCGGCCCGCTCCAGTAGGACGGCGGGCCGGGGCCCAAGTCGAGGGAGGGCCGGGCGGGTTCAGAAGCCGAGGCGCTCCCGGCGCACGGAGTAGACCACGAAACCGGCGCCCAGTATGAGGAGCGCGGTGCCGCCGACGACGTACGGAGTGGTGTCGATGCTTCCGGTGTCGGCGAGTTCGGTCCCGCTCCCGGTGGAGGCGTTCTCCTGGGCGCCGGACGTCTCCACCGCCGAGGCGGGCCGCCCCTGTTCCGTGACCTGGGCGGTCGGCGCCGCCGGGTCCGCCCCTCTCGCCGGAGTGCCCACCGACGCGTCCGCGGAGGGGACGAACCACAGGGCGCCCAGCAGGGTGCCCGCGGCGGTGGCGGTCAGCAACGTACGGCGAGCGGATGACACGGAATATCGATCCCCTTGTGGCGCTGGTGAATTGGCCGTGTGGGGCGATGTTAGTGAACGTCGCGGGTCACAGGAAAGTCACGGGAGGTTTGAGCCGTACCCTCCGACCATGAGCACTCCAGAGACTTCACGTTTTGTACGCCTCAGTGTCGAGCTCGTCCTCGAGATCGAGGACGAGGACGCCGTCATCGGGGCGGCCCGCAGCCGGATCGCCGAGCACATCGAGGACGGCGAGTTGGACCCCGCGGAGCGGGCGCACGCCGAGGGCGCTGTGACGGAAGACACCGCCGAGGCCCTGGCGTACCTGGTTGATCCGTTCGACCTGGTCGGCGAGGTGCCCGGGGTGGAACTCCAGCAGGCCTCCTGGTCGAGCGAACCCATCGCGTACGACCCGGATTCGCCCGACTGGGAGTTCGGCGAGGATGATGTCGATGAGGAAGTCGAGGAAGTCGAGGAAAACGGGGAAGGCGACGAGGACGAAGAGGGCGGGGACGACCAGAAGGCAGGCGGCGCCGGACACTCCGGCTGACGTCGTCCGGATCACATCGGCGACCCCGGCCGCAACCGACGTCCGGGGTTTCGTCGTCTCACGCAACGCGCAGACCGGGCCGCGTACCGTCCGCTACGGCGGACGTGGCAAGTCCCACATCTCCACGACGTGGGAAATGGGACGAAACGGTCGTAGCGTTGAGGACTCGCGACGGGGGCCTCGAGGGGTTTTGGGACTCGCCAACGATGGAGAAGCGTGTGATGACGAACAGTAAGCGGCGCAAGCGCCTGACGGCCGCGTCCGCACTGCTCGGCGGTGTACTGGTGCTCACGGCCTGTTCCGGCAACAGCGACGCGGCCGGCGACGGGGGCGACACCTCGCAGGCCAAGGCCGACAAGGCCGCGGCCCAGGAGGCGTCGGAGGCCCAGATCAAGATCACACCAGCGGACGGCTCCGACAACGCCTCGATCAACAACTCCGCTGCCGTGATCGTGGCCAAGGGCACGCTGACGAAGGTCGCCATGACGACGGCCGACGGTACGGCCGTCGAGGGGCAGATATCGGCCGACAAGAGGAGCTGGAAGCCCGACGCCCAGCTCCAGCGCGCCACCACCTACAAGGTCGCCGCGAGCGCCACCGACGCCAAGGGCCGGGCCGCTCACGAGAACGCCTCCTTCACCACGGTCGCCCCGGCGCACAGCTTCATCGGCTCCTTCAACCCGGACAACGGCACCACGGTCGGCGTCGGCATGCCCGTCTCGATCAACTTCGACAAGGCGATCACCAACAAGGCGGCCGTCCAGAAGGGCATCACCGTCACCTCCTCCAGCGGCCAGGAGGTCGCCTGCCACTGGTTCGGGGTGCAGCGCATGGACTGCCGTCCCGAGCAGTACTGGCAGGAGAACTCCACCGTCACGCTGAAGCTCGACCTCGACGGCGTCGAGGGCGCCCAGGGCGTCTACGGCGTCCAGCAGAAGACGGTCACCTTCAACATCGGCCGCAACCAGGTCTCCTACGTCGACGCGAAGACCAAGCAGATGAAGGTCACGCGGAACGGCAAGGTCGTCAAGACCATCCCGATCTCCGCGGGGTCGCCCGACAACAAGACGTACGAAGGCCAGATGGTGATCTCCGAGAAGTTCAAGGAGACCCGGATGAACGGCGCGACGGTCGGTTTCACCGACGACGACGGCAAGGGCGAGTACGACATCAAGGACGTGCCGCACGCCATGCGCCTGACCAACTCCGGCACCTTCATCCACGGCAACTACTGGGGCGGGCCGGGCGTCTTCGGCAACGTCAACACCAGCCACGGCTGTGTCGGCCTGCAGGACAAGAAGGGCGCGAACGACCCGAACACGCCGGGCTCGTGGTTCTTCGACAACTCGATGGTCGGTGACGTCGTCATCGTCCAGAACACCGGCGACAAGACCGTGGCCCCGGACAACGGCCTCAACGGCTGGAACATGAGCTGGGCGCAGTGGAAGGCCGATTCGGCCGTCTGACGACCGCTTGCCCGTGAAGACCGGTGCCGCCCCTCGGGGCCGCACCGGTCTTCTCATGCTCCTCTCACGACGGCCTCAAGACCTCATCAGGCGGCGCCCCTACCGTCGGCACATGTTCTTCACCTACCTGAGGCGCGAGCTGCGCCGCCGTCGAAAGGCGGCTCTCGTCGTCGCCTCCGGCCTCGCGCTGGGCATCGCGCTGGTCATCGTGGTCAACTCCGTGTCCAACGGCATGGGCGCGGCGCAGGAGAAGGTCCTGCAGTCGCTGTACGGGCTGGGCACCGACATGACCGTCACCAAGGCGGCCACGCCGCCCTCCGGTGACTCCGAGCGCCCGCGCTTCCGGTTCGACGCCAAGGACAACGGGTCCGAGGACACCCAGAGCAGCGACCGGGTCATGGTGCAGGGCTTCACCACCCTGTCCGCCTCCACGGTCACCAAGGTGGCGGACCAGAAGGGCGTCTCCTCCGCGGTCGGCGGGCTCAGCCTCAACGTGGTGAAGGTCAGCGGCCAGTTCACCCGCGGCCAGTTCCAGCAGGGCGAAGGCGGCCGGACGGGCGGCGGCCCCGGCTCCCAGCCGCAGGGCCGGGTCCAGGGCGGCGGCGCCGACTTCGACGTCAACCAGTACTCGGTCTACGGCACCGACGTCACCAAGCCGGAGCTCGGCCCGCTGACCTCCTCGGAGATCACCAGCGGCCGCACCTTCAAGACCACCGAGACGGACGCGAAGGTCGTCGTCGCCGACTCGGCGTACGCCAAGGAGAAGAAGCTCAAGGTCGGCGGCACCGTCACCATCAAGGGCGTCAAGTACGAGGTGATCGGCATCGCCACCGCCAGCAGCGGGGACGCGGCGGCCAACCTCTACATCCCGCTGAAGCAGGCGCAGACCCTCAGCGACAACAAGGACAAGGTCACCACGATCTACGTCAAGGCGACCGACTCCCAGCAGATCGACGCCGTCAAGAGCGCCGTCCAGAAGAACGTCTCGGGAACCACGGTCACCACCTCCGCCGACCTGGCCAAGACCGTCTCCGGCTCGCTGTCCACCGCCTCCAGCCTGGCCACCAACGTCGGCAAGTGGCTGTCCATCGCGGTGCTCGTGGCCGCGTTCCTGGTCGCGGGCCTGCTCACCTCCTCCGCCGTCTCCCGGCGGGTGCGCGAGTTCGGCACGCTCAAGGCGCTGGGCTGGAAGTCCGGCCGGGTGACCCGGCAGGTGGTCGGCGAGGCCGTCGTCAACGGACTGGTCGGCGGCATCCTCGGCATCGCGCTCGGTCTGGCGGGCGCGTACGCGGTGACCGCGATCAGCCCGACGCTGCAGGCCGACCTCGGCGGCTCCGGCGGCGGGGCGGCCGCTGCCGGTGGCGGTCCCGGCGGTGGCGGCTTCTTGGGCGGCGGGGGCATGGGCGGTCCGGGCCGGCAGGCCGCGAAGTCCCTGGAGGTCGCGCTCACCGCGCCGGTCAGCCTCACCACCATCGTCCTCGCGGTCGGCCTCGCCGTGGCCGGCGGTCTGATCGCCGGCGCGTTCGGCGGCTGGCGCGCCTCCCGCCTCCGTCCGGCGGACGCGCTACGGCGGGTCGAGTAGCGCCCGCCCGGGGCCGCGCGATCCTCCCCTGACCGCGCGGCACACCCGCCCACCAGCGGGCCGTCGGCCCAACTCCCGCACGCACTCCAGGAGCTGCTTCACCCATGTACGAACTCACCGGCGTCACCAAGCGCTACATCCGCGGCAAGGGGGTCGTCCAGGCCCTCGACGGGATCGACCTGACCATCGCCGACGGCGACCGCCTGGTCATCCAGGGCCCCACCGGCGGCGGCAAGTCGACGCTGCTGCAGATGCTGGGCGGCCTGGACCGGCCCACCTCCGGCCAGGTCGTCCTCGACGGCACCGACCTGGCGAAGCTGCCCGAGGCCCGGCTCACCCGGGTGCGCAGCGAGAGCATCGGCTTCGTCTTCCAGTCCTTCAACCTGATCCCGACCCTGACCGCGCAGGAGAACGTCGAGACCGCCCTCGTCCCGCTCGGCATCAAGGCCGCCGAACGGCGCGAACGGGCCGCCGAGGCACTGGAGTCGGTCGGGCTCGGCGAGCGGCTCGGACACCTGCCGTCGGAGATGTCCGGCGGCCAGCAGCAGCGCGTCGCCATCGCCCGCGCCCTGGTCAAGCAGCCGAAGGTGCTGCTCGCCGACGAACCCACCGGAAACCTCGACGAGTCCATGCGCGACGAGATCATGGACGTGCTCGAACGGATGTGGAAGGAGCACGGGCTGACGTTCGTCATGGTCACCCACGACTCCGCCATCGCGAAGAAGGCCCCGCGCCTGGCGACCATCCGCAAGGGCCGCATCACCGTCAAGGAGAACGCGAGCGCCTGACACCGATCCGCTCTTGAGCGGTTGATCACCCCCCGGGCATACTTCCTCTTCCGGGGGGTGGGGGTATAGCGCACTCGTGCGAGCCTTCCCCCGGCCGAGTGGACAGGAATCCGCTCGGCACTCCGTTTCCAGGGGGAGTTTTGCGCAGACAAGTGAAAAGAGCGTGCGTGGCCACGGTCGCCACAGCGGCGGCCGTCGCCCTCGCCGCGGGCATGACCAGCCCCGCGTCGGCGGGGCCCGAGCAGCGCTCGGCCCACGCCGCCGGGCCCACGGCCCACCGCACCGTCACTCTCATCACCGGCGACCGGGTCACTGTGGACGCCAAGGGGCGCGTGGTCGGGCTGCACCGGGCCGAGGGCCGCGAGCAGATACCCGTGCAGGTCCGTCGGACGGGCGGACACACCCTCGTCGTACCGGCCGACGCATCCCGTCTGATCGCCTCCGGCAAGCTGGACCAACGCCTGTTCGACATCACCGAGTTGAACAAGTCCGCTACCCGCAGGTCGCTCAAGAACGGCCTGAAGGTCATCGTCGGCTACCAGGGCGCGGCCACCACCGCCCGGGCCGACGTCCGCGAGGCCGGCACCCTGCGCCGGGCGCTGAAGGCGCTGAACGCCGACGCGGTGCAGACGCCCCTCAAGGACACGCCCGAGCTGTGGAAGGCGCTCACCAAGGGGGACCGGACCAGCGCCGGCATCGCGCACATCTGGCTCGACGGCGTCCGCAAGGTCAACCTCGACAAGTCCGTGCCGCAGATCGGCGCGCCGAAGGCCTGGCAGACCGGCTACACCGGCAAGGGCGTGAAGATCGCCGTCCTGGACACCGGAGTCGACGCCACCCACCCCGATCTGAAGTCCCAGGTGGTGGCGGCCAAGAACTTCTCCACCGCCGGCAGCACGACCGACCGCTTCGGCCACGGCACCCATGTCGCCTCCATCGCGGCGGGTACCGGCGCCAAGTCGGGCGGCAAGTACAAGGGCGTGGCGCCCGACGCCAAGATCCTCAACGGCAAGGTCCTCGACGACGACGGCTACGGCGACGACTCCGGCATCCTCGCCGGTATGGAGTGGGCGGCCCAGCAGGGCGCCGACATCGTCAACCTCAGCCTCGGCGGCCCGGACACCCCCGGAGTCGACCCGCTGGAGGCGGAAGTCGACAAGCTCTCCGCCGAGAAGGGCATACTCTTCGCGATCGCCGCGGGCAACGAGGGCCCCGAGTCGCTCGGTTCGCCCGGCAGCGCCGACTCCGCCCTCACCGTCGGCGCCGTCGACAAGAAGGACCGGTTCGCCGACTTCTCCTCCACCGGCCCGCGCCTGGGTGACGGCGTCATCAAGCCCGACGTCACCGCGCCGGGCGTGGCCATCACCGCCGCCGCGGCCAAGAACAGCCTGATCGCCCAGGAGGTCGGCGAGAGCCCGGCCGGCTACCTGACCATCGACGGCACCTCGATGGCGACCCCGCACGTCGCCGGTGCCGCCGCGCTCCTCAAGCAGCAGCACCCCGACTGGGGTTACACCGAACTGAAGGGCGCGCTGGCCGGTTCCGCCAAGGGCGGCCCGTACACCCCCTTCGAGCAGGGCGCCGGCCGTATCGCCGTCGACAAGGCGATCCAGCAGACCGTGATCGCCGACCCGGTGTCGGTGAGCTTCGGCATCCAGGCCTGGCCGCACACCGACGACGAGCCGGTCACCAAGCAGCTGACCTACCGCAACCTCGGTACCGAGGACGTCACGCTCAGCCTTGCCATGACGGCCACCGGCCCCAAGGGCCAGCCCACCCCGGACGGTTTCTTCACGCTCGGCGCGACCGAGGTGACCGTCCCGGCCGGCGACAAGGCCTCCGTCGACGTGACCGTGAACACCCGGCTGGGCGGCACCCTGGACGGTGCGTACTCGGCGTACGTGACGGCGACCGGCGGCGGGCAGACCGTCCGTACGGCCGCGGCCGTGCAGCGCGAGGTCGAGTCGTACGACGTCACCGTCAAGCACATCGGCCGGGACGGCAAGCCCGCCGCCGGCCACGACACGGTCCTGTTCGGCTACACCGGCCTCGGCGCGGACCGCGCCTACCAGGTGCCCGCGGGATCCGGCACGTCGACCGTGCGCGTGCCCAAGGGCACCTACCTGCTGGACGCCTGGATCGCGAAGGACTTCACCACCTTCAAGGGCGGCCTGGACTGGCTGGTCCAGCCGAAGCTGACCGTCACCGGGAACGTCACGCTGGCGGTCGACGCCCGCAACGCCAAGAAGGCCGACATCACCGTGCCGGACAAGACCGCACGGCAGCACGGCGGGACGATCGGCTACTCCTACGACCCGGCGATGGTCGCCCTCTCCATGACCGTCGGCAACTGGTCCGAGCTGCGCACCGGCTCCGTGGGCGGCGACGTCACCGGGCTCAGTCAGACCTGGAGCGGCCAGTGGACCAAGGGCGCGAAGGCCGAATACGACGTGGCGACCGCCGCGACGGTCAAGCGGTTCCAGGGCGGCAAGGTCCGCCACTACGCCGCGCGTGAGCTCGCCACGGTGAAGAACAACGTGGGCGCGGGCGCCACCGGCAAGACCGGCGCCGTCACGCCCTGGGGCCTGTTCTCCGACGGCATCGTCCTCGCGGACAGCATCGAGCAGAAGCTGCCGGGCACGCGGACGCTGTACCTGTCGACGGGCAACGGCATCGCGTGGTCCCTGTTCGTGGAGCAGTTCCGCGGCCACGACAAGAAGGGCCGGCCGATCTCCGAGGCGCTGTACGTGCCCGACGGCATGAAGACCTACAAGGGCGGAAAGACCTACACCAACACCTTCAACAGGGCGGTGTTCGGTCCCCACCTGAGCCGGGACTACGGCGTCTTCCGCTACGGGAACGAGCTCTACGGTGCCCTGCCGCTGTTCGCCGACTCCCAGGGGCACTGGGGCATCTCGACGTACACCTCGGCGAAGACGACCCTGTACCGCAACGGCAAGAAGGTCGCCTCCAACGACGACCCGCTGTTCGGGGACAAGCCCTTCACCGTGAGTGCCGGTGACGCCCAGTACCGGCTGACCACCTCGGTCCAGCGCAGCGCCAAGGTGGCGAACGCCTCCACCCGCGTCGACGCGAGCTGGACGTTCCGTTCCAAGAAGCCGTCCGGCCGGGCGGAGGTCCGGCTGCCGGCCTCCATGCTCCGCTTCAAGGCCGGCACCGGCCTGGACAACCGTGTCCCGGCGGGCAGGAAGGCCACCTTCCCGGTCACCGTGGAGGGCGCCGCCGCGGGCAAGAACCTCAAGTCGCTGACCGTCTGGGTGTCGTACAACAGCGGCAAGACCTGGAAGAAGGTCACCGTCACGAAGGGCAAGATCACCGTCAAGAACCCGGCGAAGGGGAAGGCCATTTCCTACAAGGCCAAGATCACGGACAAGAAGGGCAACGTGTCCACGGTCTCGATCTACGGTGCGTACTACGGCAAGTGAGCCGGTGGTCGACGGCACTTGACGGCCTGACGGGCCTGATGGGCCCGACGGCCCATGGCGAATGAGCGGCCCGCCGGAAGCATGGCTTCCGGCGGGCCGTTCCCGTGCTCGGGACCGGTACCGGGTCCATCGCGCCCCCGTTGGGCCGGGGTTGACTTAGGGTCGTGACCATGACAGCCGAAGTGACCGCCATGATCACCGCCGTCGTCGGCGTCCTCGGCACGCTCTTCGCGCCCGTGCTCAGCCAGCGGCTGAGTGCACGCGGGCGCGCGGAGGAGGCCGAGGCGGCGGAACGCAGACGGCGGTTCGAGGAACGCCGCGACGCGTACACGGCGATGAACCGGGCCTCGCGCCAGTTCCACACGCTCCTCAAGGACGCGCTGCACCGCATCCGCGACGGCGTGTACACGGAACAGGACCGCGAGCAGCTGGAGGAGGTGCGGCGCGACCACCGCGACCGCTACGCCGAGGCCCAGATGGTGGTGCCCGAGCGGATCCTGAGCGCCTCGCGGGCGGTGAACGAGGTCCTGGCCGACGTCGACGCCGCGGCCAAGCGTCTCGACCGGGGCCTGGCCGGGGAGGGCGAGAGCGCGGAGCAGGCCCTGCTCGACCTGAAGGAGGCCGAACCGCGCCTGTCGGCGATGCGCAGGATGATGCGGGAGGACCTGGGCGTGCGGGACTGAGGCGCGCGGCCCCGGGCGGTCCCTGTGCGGGACCTCTGGAAGGGGGCGACGACGGAGCGGGTTGCTGTTGCCGGGCGGATGTGCGAGACGGCCATCGCTGGATAGAGTCGTCCCGTTACAACTGGTTGTGGGGACAACCAGAGTGCCTTGGGGAGGGCCCGCAACACATGAGTCGTCGCTCTAATGGCTTGGTCGGTGTCTGGGCTGAGATGCAGCGGCAGCAGCAGCGCCAGATGGAGGCCGAAGCCCGACGGCGGCGACAAGAGGCGCAGCAGGCACGTGCCCATCAGCGCCGGGCCGCACAGAGTCACCGCGAGTACCGGCAGGCAGAGGCCCGACGCCGTACCGAGGAACTGGACGCACAGGTCGCGTCCCTGCAAGGCCTTCTCGCCTCGGGTTGTCGGGCTCCGGCATTCAGGGCCTCCTCTCTCACGCGCCGTGAAGAGATCGAGCCCTTCGCTCCAGGTCCACTGGCGCAGCCCGTGCCCATGCCGAATCTCGGTCATTACCAGGCGCAGGGCGGGTGGACTGCCAGTCGCCGAGCACAGGCGCAGGCCGAAGCCCGGGCGCGCTTCGAGCGGGACTGGCACGCGGCGCAGGCGGCGGAGGCCCAGCGGCAGCAGCAGTTGGCGTCGTACCGGCGGGAGTACCAGCAGTGGGCCGACGCCCAACTGGCCGATGTGCGGCGGCACAACGCCGACGTCGCCGAGCTGACCGAGGGAGTGAGGCGCCGCGATCCCGACGCCGTGGTCGAGTACTTCTCCGCCGCTCTCTACGCGTCGACCGCGTGGCCGGAGGGTTTCCCACGCCAGGTGGCGGCGGCGTACGACGCGGCAGCCGGACAGTTGGTGCTGGACTGGGAGCTGCCCGCCTACGGCGTCGTCCCCGAGGTCAAGTCCGTCCGGTACGTGTCCGCGACGGACCAGGACAAGGAGACCGCCCGGCCGGTGACTCAGCGCAGGGCCCTGTACCGGAAGGTTCTGGCGCAGTGCGCGCTGCTCGTCCTGCACGAACTCTTCGCCGCGGACGAGCTGGGCGCGCTTGAATCGGTCACCTTGAACGGCTTCGTGGACGGACACGACCCCACGACGGGCCGACCGGGCCACATCTACCTGGCGACCGTCATGGCCCCGCGCCCGACGTTCCGCGATCTGCACCTGGCGCAGGTGGACGCCTGCAGCTGCCTGGCCGATGCGCTGCGCGGGCAACTCTCGGCCCGCCCCGACCAACTCACTCCGGTGCGGCCGAGCCGCCGGCCGCAGGAGGTGGGGAACCGTGTCGTCACGCATGGCAGCGATGAGGAACCCGACCTGTACGAGATGGATCCGATCGCCTTCGAGGATCTCGTTGCCGATCTATTCCGGTCCATGGGGATGCAGGCGGTCACCACCCAACGCTCGAACGACGGCGGGGTGGACGTCGACGCGCTGGATCCGACACCGATCCGCGGCGGCAAGATCGTCGTCCAGGTCAAGCGCTACCGCAACACGGTGCCGCCCACCGCTGTGCGCGACTTGTACGGGACCGTGCAGGACACCGGCGCCAACAAGGGCGTACTCGTGACGACGTCGAGGTTCGGCCCCGGCTCACACACCTTCGCCAACGGCAAGCCGCTGGAACTGATCCCGGGAACCGAACTCGTCGACCTGCTGCACCGTCATGGGCTGAGTGGACGCCTGGGCGATGGTGCCCGCCCCTCCGCGGCGCAGCCGTCGCCGACGGTCGCGGACACTCGGCTGCCCGACGACCACAACGTCCTGGGCATGTCGTGGACCGGAAGTGTCGCCCTGGACGTGTGCGCTCTCGTCTGCCGTGGCAACCGCGTCCTCAGCGACGATCACTTCGTCTTCTACAACAACCGGCGCACACCGGACGGTACGGTGCGCGCCCTCCCCGCCCAAGCGCCCGACAAAGCCGCGATCTGCGTCTCCTTCGACGCGCTGCCGGCTGAGGCCGACCGATTCGTCCTCGTGGCCGCCATCGATCCGGAGGTCAACCCGGACGCCGACCTCTCGGGCTTCACGGACGCGTCCATCCGCCTGCTCGACCCGAGGCTGGCCGAGCTGGGACGCCTGGAAGTCTCCGACGGCCGCCCCCGCGAAACCGCCTTGGTACTCGGCTCCTTCCGCCGCAGGCCCAACGGGGACTGGGACTTCGTCCTGGGCGGCAAGGGCTACACGGGCGGCCTGGAAGAACTCGTCCAGGATTTCGGCATCGAGGTGGAGTAGAACCAGGGCTGTCTTCCGTGCGTGCGCAGACCAGGGGTGGTCTGCGCACGCATCACGGAGGCTTGCCCCTCCTGTGCCGTGCCGATCGAAGCCGGACGTCCTAGCAGAAGCCGTTGAGGCCCCACCACTCGCCGTCGGTCCGCTCGCCGGGCATCAGGGAACCGGTGTCCCGCCCCCGGTAGGTGACCAGCCAGCCCAGGTGGCCGGGGTAGCCGTCGATCACGTACTTCGTGTTGGTCACGGTGGCGAGGTCGGGACGCCCGTCGCCGGAGAAGTCGCCGACCGAGATCAGGTTCGCCCTGGCGTTCCAGCCGCTGGAGCCGATGAGCTTGCGCGTGCCGAGCTTGCCGGTGGAGGTGCCCGGGTAGAGCCACAGCTTGCCTGTGGACGCCTCGCGTGCGTAGAGGTCGGGACGGCCGTCGCCGTTCACGTCGCCCATGCCGACGAGCGCGTTCATCTTGTTCCAGCCGCTGGAGCCGATGAGCTTGCGCGTGCCGAGCTTGCCGGTGGAGGTCCCCGGGTAGAGCCACAGCTTGCCCGTGGCCTTCTCGACCGCGATCAGGTCGGAGCGGCGGTCACCGGTCAGGTCACCGAAGGCGGTGATGTGGTTCATGGACTTCCAGCTGCTGGAGCCGATGAGCTTGCGGGTGCCGTGGGAGCCGGTTCCGGTGCCGGGGTAGAGCCACAGCTTGCCGGTGGACGCCTCGCGGGCGATGAGGTCCTCACGGCCGTCACCGGTGAAGTCGCCGTGCCGGGTCAGGACGTTCATGCTGTTCCAGCCACTCGAGCCGACGAGCCGGCCGGTGCCGTTGCCCGGAGTGAACCAGAGCCGTCCGGCCTTGTCGCGGATGATCATGTCGGCTCTGCGGTCGCCGTTCATGTCCCCGAAGCCCAGGGCCTTCGGGGAGGTCTCGGAGAACCAGCGCGGGTAAGCGGGCTGGCTGCACTCGCGCTCGGTACGGACGAACTTGATCGAGCTGGTGGTCGCGACCGGGGACCCGCTCCACTCGCCGGGCTTGTTCGGCTTCTGGGCCCAGTAGCCGCCGATGGCCACGTAGTTCTTGTCCTCGTAGAGGCAGGCGATCGACTTCGTGCGGTTGACGTACGAGTGGATCTTGTTGTCCCAGCTGCCCAGGTCCGCGACGTTCTTGTTCGTCTTCCACATCGAGCCGTTGGCGCTCTTGCCCGTCCACCCGCAGAAGTAGCCCGACGGGCAGTCGTACGAACTCGCGGCCGCCGGAGCGGCGTTCGCTGCGGCCAGGCCGGTGCCGGCGAGCGCCAGGCCCATGAGCGTCGCCATGCCTCGGTTGAAACGATTCTGCATGTGCTGTGTTCCCCTCCCTTTGACGCGCGCCGGTACCTTGTCCCGTCAACACGCCTGCGTTTGGTGGCGGTTGCTGCGGGACCCTGGCGGCTGTCCGGCGCAAGCCAGGTGATCGTAAAGTACGTCGAGCCCCCCTGCATCGCAGTTCCCGCACGCCTGGCGGTGCCGGCAGGGGGTGGTGACCCGCGGAGTTCGCCGCCGCTCGTCTTCTCAAGGCGACGACGAGCGGCGAAGGCCTCCACTTCTTACCTGTCCAACCTCACCTGCTCGTAGCCGTGGCAGTGAGGAGTCGGCCGCGGTATCCGCGTCCCGGACTCGCAGGGGAAGCGGGCCCGGCCGTCGTGGGCCGCGGCTGACTGTCCGTCCGCGACATGGATGACGACCTTGCCACACCGGTGCTCCATGTCGAGCGCCTCGTACGCGGCGTGGGTCTGTGCGAGGGGAACGACCCGGTCGATCTGCGGGCTCAGCCTCCGCTCGTGATCAACTCTCTGATGGATTCGAGCCCTTCACGGTCCGGCTCGACGGCGAAGAACACTCCGCGTGCGGCACTGCCTTGGGCCGCCCCGGGATCGGGCGGCGCGACGATGGTGACCAGGACCCCACCCGGGCGCAGAACGTTCCAGGACCGGGTCTGGGTGTCGCCGCCCACCGTGTCGAATAGACCAGCTGTTCGGGGCCCCCGCGCCGGTGAGCGCGTACCGCGCGCATCGTGTCCATGAGGCCATCACCTCCTGATGACGGGCGGTGCCGTGCCGAGGGCCACGCCGTCACGATCAGGCTCACAGGTACGACCGAAGCCAGGCGTCGCCCGTTCAAGGGATCTCTGGTGCCGCGCCGTGCCGAGCGAGCACCACACAGCCGGCCCGGTCGGCGGAAGCGCCCCGGTCCATTGCGGCATCACCCGCATGGACCAGAGCAGGACACCCCATCGCACCCCCGGACAGGCTTCCCTCGCCCGCAGGCCCGCTCGACCAATCGGCCGACAACGCCGTGACTGCGGGGCGTCGGTGCGTTCCGTGGCGGCCGATGGCCGCCATGCGCACGCACCGGGGCGATGCGACGATCGTCGGTGACCGGCAGCTGACCACGAACGGGCCCGCGCCCGCCCTGGGCCCTGTCGTCACATTCCCGCCTGCCGCGCGGCGTCAGGCACGCACTCCCCCAAGCTCTTCGAGCAGGGGGGACCCCCAGCCGCGTTGCCGAACCGCCCACGTGGCTCCGCCACGAGGGCGCTCCGGCGCCTTGCGATCGCACGCACCGGACGCCGCGCGGCCCGCCCTTCGGGCGGACGACGGGAATGTGACGACAGGACCCAGGGCCCGGCCCGGAGGCCACTGGTGCCGTGCTCCGACGACCTGAGTCGAGGTGAGAAGCCCAATGATCAGCAGGAGGCTCGTGCTTCAGGCCACTCTGGCAGGCGGAACATGTCTCTTTTCGGTTCCCGGTACGGTGTTGCCGCGGGCTTCGCCGGCGGAAGCAGACGTCCTTGACCCGGCGGTGATACGGAAGTACGCGGCCGAACTTGTGATACCGCCCGTCATGCCGCTGGACAGCCGGGCCGGCCGGGACGTCTACACGATCGGCATCCGGCAGTTCCGGCAGCAGGTGCTTCCCCCGGGCCTGCCGGCCACCACGGTGTTCGGATACGGCTCGACCGGCCATCCCGAAACGTTCCACTGTCCCGCGTTCACCATCGAAGCCCGGCACGGGCGAGCGGTCCAGGTCAGGTGGGTCAATCAACTGGTCGACAAGAACGGCGGATATCTGCCGCATCTGCTGCCGGTCGATCCCACACTCCACTGGGCGAACCCCCCGGGCGGGGCCGAGCGGCGGGACTCACGCCCCACGTTCACCTCGACACCCGGGCCGTACGACGGGCCGGTTCCCGTCGTCACCCACCTGCACGGCGGAGCGAACACGGAGGAGAGTGACGGATACGCCGAGGCCTGGTACCTGCCCGACGCGCAGGGCATTCCCCCCGGTTACGCCCGAGTCGGCTCCTTCTACGAGGAGTTCGCGAAGAAGTCCGAGGCGAAGTCGGGTGTGCCCTGGGGCCCGGGCGAGGCCGTCTTCCACTACGCCAACCGCAGCCGGGCCGCCACTCTGTGGTTCCACGACCACACCCTGGGCATCACCCGGCTGAACGTGTACGCCGGAATGTCGGGCTTCTACCTGCTGCGCGGCGGGCCGTCGGACCTGGGGGAAGGCGTCCTGCCCGGGCCGGCGCCGAGACTCGGTGACCCGCCCGGCACGCGCTACTACGAGATCCCGGCCGTCATCCAGGACCGCTCCTTCCGTACCGACGGGACCCTGTTCTATCCAGCGAGCCGGGCGCTCTTCGACGGGTTCAAGGGCCCTTATGTGCCCGGAACCGACATTCCGCCGATCTGGAACCCGGAGTACTTCGGCAACGCGATGGTCACCAACGGCAGGACCTGGCCGGTGCTGCCCGTGGAACCGCGCCGCTACCGGTTCCGGTTCCTCAACGGCTGCAACGCACGCACCCTGATCCTGAAGATCGTCACCGACCGACTGGCCCGCAGGCCGGTACCGGCAAAGCTCCCCCTGTGGCAGGTCGGAACCGACGGAGGCTTCCTGCCTGCACCCGTTCGGCGCGACCAACTGCTGCTCGCCCCGGCCGAACGCGCGGACGTCGTCGTCGATTTCTCCTCGGCCCCGGTCGGCACGGAGCTGTACCTGATCAACGAGGGACCGGACGCCGTGTTCACGGGCGGCGCGGTCGGGACCGGTTTCCCCGCGGCGAACCCGAAGACCACTGGGCAGGTCATGAAATTCGTGATCAAACCGCTCGTCACGGCGGACACATCGACGCCTCCCGCACAGCTCACGCTGCCCTCCTTCGAGCCCCTCGGCGCAGCAGACCGCACCCGACAGGTCAGTCTCGGCGAGGTGGCCTCGGCCCGTGTGCCGGGCGTGAGCCCCCGCGAAGTTCTGCTCGGCGTCATCGGCCCGAACGGCAAATCGAGACTCCTGGGATGGGCCGATCCCATCACGGAGAACCCGGCCGTGGGATCGACGGAGATCTGGGAGATCCACAACCTGACGAAGGACGCCCACCCCATTCACATCCACGAAGTGCAGTTCCAGGTCGTCGACCGGCAAAAGCTCCCGGCCGGCGGCCGTCGTCCCCCGGAGGCATGGGAGCACGGTTTCAAGGACACGGTGCTCGCCTATCCGCAGGAGACAACCCGGGTCAAGGTGCGCTTCGGTCAGCCAGGCCGGTACATGTGGCACTGCCACCTGCTGGAACACGAGGACAACGAAATGATGCGTCCCCTGCGCGTCGGTCCGGCCTGACACTCCATCAGCCAGCTTGGCCCCCGCCCCGCTGTCCGAAAGGTGCCGCTGGTGCCACCGCTCAATGGTCAAGGGACGTCTCGCGCGGCGTACCGGAGCAGGGCGCCGAAGCGCAACCACCCCAGCAAATAAGCGTTCAGAGGTGCGACGCCCCGGGTGGACAAGGCGGTGGATTTCGCCGACCGCGTCGGCCAGGGTTCCGAGCATGGGCTGGTGAACGCCGTGGCCCTTGAGCCGGCAGTCCCGCAGGATCTTCCAGTCCTTCAACCGCGACAGGTCCGACGGCGTGCTCGAAGGGATGCCGTTGATCGATCCCACGAACGCCGTCACGCATGGCGTCGGCACTCTGCTCACCGAACACGGCGAGTCGATGCCGCAGCGGATCGCCGGGCTTGTTCCGGGAGTCCGGGGCGTGAAGGCGTTCCATCTCTTTCCCGCCGACCAGTGGACGAGCCCGCCCGGTGGTGGCCAGTCCCGTGTGACGGTGGTGATGTGCGGCGACGATGCGACGGCACTGCAGGTCGTCGGCGAACTGGTCCGTGATGTCGGCGGAGTTCCGGCGACTCCGGGAACGCTGGATCGCGTGCGCCAGTTGGAGGAGGTGGCGGGTTTCGTCATCGGCTCGGCCTTCGCAGGCTTCGACCCTGGTTCCGCCGTCCCTCACGTCCCTCGAACGACGGGAGCGCCGGCCCACAGGGGGAGGCGTATCGCCCCACGCTCGGTGATCTGTCACGGACAGGGTCTGTGAACGCGGCTTGATGACCCAAGTCAAGCCTCGCTCACAGACGTTGTCGTGCTGTGAGCGAGGTGCTCGCAGGTGAACCCTCACGTCTTCCTCAGGAAATGCGAGGAAGCTGGTAGCCCACCTCAAGCACTGGCATGATCGCGTCAGCGTCGGCATGTCCCGAGGAGTCGCAGGGCAGCAACCGCGTCCTCACCATCTCCACGCCGCCTTCGGGAGGACTGATATGTCTCACCAGCCCCGTGCAGGACTGAGCCTCCTGTGCGCTGCGATGATCTTTCCCGTCGCCGCGTGCACGACAGATCATCCGGATGCCAGGCAGGCCACGCAGCCCCTGCGTTCCTCCTCGTCCAGCCCGGCAACAGCAATCGCCGCGCCGATCACCACGCAGCCCTCCGTGCTGAAGCCGCCGGAGCTGGACAACGGCGAGGCTCTCGCCGGCCGTCAGAAAGTGACCAGCGGGAATGCCAGCATCGCCTACAGCAAGGGCAGGGAGGGCGACGCCCTCATTGTTTCGGTGCGCTGCCAGGGCGAAGGGAAGATCAAGGTTGTCGTACGGTCCGTACGCACCTCCTTCCCGCTGGAATGCGTCGCCGACGAGGTCAGCACCTTCTCCAACCAGATGGCCGTGACGGGGGCGGACCGGGACGGCATCGTCTCGGTCGAGGCGCCCTCAGCCGTGCGTTGGTCCATGACCATCGCCCATGGCGCACCAGCACAAGAAGAGCCACCCGAGGACGGCCAAGAGGTTGTCGACGCGGCTTGATGACCCACGTCAAGCCGTGTTCACAGACCTTTCGGCGGCGGTCCTCCGGCGGAATGGCGCCGGAAATCGCTCGTCATCCTGCGACCCTTGGACGGTCGGCTCTCCGTGTCACGGCGCACCCACACAGGCCGCGACACGGGTTCCACGGGACCCGGGTCTGGGAGACAGGGGCGCAGCTCCCTCACGCCCCGCGCATGTCTCCCGCCTCTGAGTCCTCGTCCGCCGCCTCGGACTCGATGACCCAGCTGCCTCGGGCCTGCACCTGATAGACGCCGGGCCCCGGCAGGCGGAGCGGCAGGTCGGCGTCGCCCTTGCCGCGGGCGGCCTCGGCCCACTCGGCGAGGTCGTCGTCCAGGGCCAGCAGCCGTACGTCGCCGCGCCCGCGGTGCCGCAGCACGGCCGGGCCGCCCGGGCCCGCGTACCGTACGAGGTCCCCACCGCGCCCGTGGATTCGCTCGGTGAACTTTGGTACGGCGTCGGCGGGTTCGGCCCACGCCTCCCAGTCAGCCCGGGCGGCTCCCCGGAACTCCACCAGGAACCGAGCCACTTCGCGGTTGCCCGAGAGCCGCAACGGCACCCGGGCGTGCACAGGCTCGAAGCCGTCGCCCAGCGTGAAGCCCTTGCGCTGGTTGTGGCGCAGCAGCAGGACGACGGTCAGCTGCTCGGCGCTGTCGCTCCGCACCACCAGCACGGCGGGCCGCCCCACGGCCGGCAGCCGCACCCGCGCGGATCCAGGTCCCTGCCCGTACGCCCGCTCGCCAGCCCCCTCACCCGCTGCAGGATGGGCGGCGGCCCGCAGGGGCCCCGGCTGCCGGAGCGCGGCCCCGGACCCCACCCGCCGGGGAACGGGAAGCCCCCCTTCTTCCCCGCCGCGCCGCTCCTCCAGCCGCACCCCGCACGCTGCGCACACCGCGACATTGCGGGTGGCCCCCTCCGCCGGGGCCCAGGGCAGCTCGCGCACGGCGCGTCCGTGCCGGGCGTCGAAGAAGCAGAGCGGCAGCCGACGGGGCAGCGGCAGTCCCGCCCGCCGGGCATCGAGACAGGCCAGCGCGTGCCACCCGTCATCCAGCGCCCGCAGCACGTCGAGGGCGTCCTCTCGGTCCCGGTCTCCGACAAAGGCCCGCTTGGCCTCCTCGTACGCGTCGAGGGCCCGCCCCAGCTCGGCGCGCATCGCATCGGTGGCCCCCGGCTCCCCCGGCGAGAAGTCGTGCTCGTCGAGCGCGGCCCCGAACGCGGTGATCCGTGCCTCCGCCTCGGCAAGCTCCTCCGCCCGCCGCCGAGCCGCCCCTCCGAACCATCCCCCTAGCCGCAATGACAGTGACTTAAGCGGCTACTGACGCTCCGGGCGAAGGCGTTTCCGCACGTCAGAGCCTCGAAGTGCTACATAAGTCATCGGTATTGCCCCTAGCCGCGCCCAGGAGCGTCTGTCCTCGGCCATGCGACCACCCCCCTCTGGGGTGATCGTAAGCCGGGGCGAGGTCTGGAAACTCCCCATCCCAGCCGCGCGCGAGCGGCCCGCGTCCTTGATCGCCATCATTGCGGTTCTGGTTCGGGTCTGATTGGCCGCTGCGCTCAACCTGAGCTATCCGAGCGGTGCGCGGCTGCACTCCGAGCGCGGACGGATCGCCCCACTCACCTGTCTGCGGCTCCGGCCGCTGGCGCCGCACAGGAGTCTGTCAACGCGGCTTGATGACCCACGTCAAGCCGTGTTCGCGACCCTTTTCCCGCACCAGATCGAACTGCTCAGTCGGTCGGCCGGGGGACAGGACCGGGCGTGTTCCGGCCTGCCGCGTGATCCAGGGCCGATGGTGAGCTGTGAGCGGGGTTCAGTCCCTCGCTCCATCGGCCAGGAAGGCGCTCAGGCTGTCGAGGAGCATGGTGCTGCCCTGCTCGGCCATGTCGCGTTCCTCCGCGGTGTCGCAGGTCTGGCGGAGCACGATCTGCGTGTGGTGGTCGTCCTGCTCGTCGAGTTCCATGGTCATGACCGCGGGCGCGGACTTGCCGGGTACGTCCATGCCGACCACCAGGAGGCGGTTCTCGACGACCTCAAGATAGGAGCCGGCCAGCGGGAACTGTCCGCCGTCGGGCGTGACCATCATGGCCTTCCACACTCCGCCCGGCCGCACGTCCATCTCGACGGAGCCGGCAGCGGCGTAAGCCCACTGGGCATACTGCTCGGGGGTGGTCCACGCCCGCCACGCCTTCACCGCGGGGGCGTCCAGCGTTCGAGTCAGCTTGTAGGAGAAGCCGTCGGCCGGGGTGGTCTGATCGGTGCTCATCTTTCGTCTCCTGATCTCATGTTGCTCGGGACTGTCGCACCTGTAGACGCCCGTGGGCGCGGAGATTCATCGGTCTGCTGGAACTTTCTTGCGCGGCCATGCTGGTACGGCACGAACTCGGCGAAGGAGCGGAGGCACAAGCCCGGTCTCTGTACCGACAGCTCTCCCACCCCCCACGGAACCGTTCGAGGATCTCAGGCTTGATCCATGTCAAGCCTCGCTCACAGACCTTGTGATGACTCTCTGAGGTCGGTTCGCGCGAAGTCGGTCGTCAGGTTGCCATTTCCGGCGACCGGCGTCAGGTATCAGATGCGTAGTAGGCGGCGTACCAGGCTGAGTGCCCTGCGGCGGAGAAGTCCTCGAAGTCGCCGGCCGCTTCGCAGCGGAGCAGTCGTTGCAGTGCCGCTTCGGCTTCGGGAAGGCGTAGGCCCGAGAGGTGTGCCTTGGTCCTGGCCAGTCCGCTTCCGCACAGCAACTGAATGTCGATCGAGCAGTCGGCATCCATGCTGGACGACTTGGCCTGCCAGATGAGCAGCACGTCGTCGAGGTTCGCGGCGTTGAACAGCTGTACGCAGCACAGTTTCATCAGCGCTGTGTCGCCGTCTCCCTGAGCACGCCTCTCCAGCCGGGTTTCTGCGGTGAGCAGGCCTCGTACTTCGTCGAGGTTCGCCCCGGTGGGGTGCAGGCCGTAGCGGTTCAGGCTCTCGTCTTCGTCCATCGCCATGCCTTCTCGGTCGGAGCGGTCAAGGATTGTTCCGGGTCACGCCATGCCGATCACCGTCGGATTCGACCCCAGGCTTGGTTCGGTCAGGCTTCGGCGCCGCCGACGTGGCTGTGGTCCGTCCTGCGTGTCCACAGTGAGATGTCGCTGCTCGTTGCCACGGCGATGGTCTGCCCGGAGGGCGAGAAGCCGAATGCGCGGAGTTCGGAGTAGCAGGAGTGGAAGATGTGCCACCACCGTTCTCCGTGGGGACCGGAGTGGGGCAGGCCTCCGTCGGCGGAGAGCAGGACACGGTCGTTCGGCCAGGCCGGGCTGACGATCTCCAATGTCCAGCCGTCCGCGGTGGTGGTGTGAAGCCCGCCGCCGAAGAGCCCCGCGATGCGCACGCGGCTACCGCTGACAGGCCCCAGTCCCGGGCAGGACAGGTCGGCAACCGCGTCGGGGGTGCTCTCCTCGGGGTCGGGGTCGCGATCCCGGGCGATCTTCTCGCCCGTGACCGCATCGAACAGGCCATGGCCGTCGTGCGATACGGCCATCACCAGGTCATGGCCGGTGACCGGGTGCGAGGCGAAGCCGATCCCGAGAAGCCCGCCGACCGGGACGTACGCGATGCGCTGCCAGGGCTTGGGCGCCGGCAGCACGGGAGCCGCGAGAAGCCTCTCCCGCAACGCCTGCTGATATGCGGAAAGCCCCGGTTCAAGGTCCGACTGCTCGACCGGAGCCTCCTTCTTCGTCCACCTCGTCATACATCCATGATCCACACTCCGGCCACTTCACCCGAGAGGGTTGACGCAGGCCAGTGAGCAGACGCGTGTCCCTGAGGTCTGTGAACGCCGCTTGGTGACCCACGTCGTCCTGTCCCGCTTCCAAGCTGCGGGGAAACGGCCGTCGCGGACGGTGGGCAGGCCGATTTCCGGGCAGTACGCCTGGTAGACGGTGATCGTGTATTCCGAGTGGGCCGCACGGATCGTATGGCGTACAGCGTGGAGTCGGCCGGTTCAGGCGGCCACTCATTTTCGGCTGCCGTCCCCCGTGACGGAGAGCGCCGGTGGGGCACCGTGCGGACAGCCGGCGCCACGGCTCTTCAGTACCTCGGCGCGCTCCTCGTGGTGGCCGGTGATCGGCGACCGCGGGGCGGGTTGGACGGGCACGGAATCGCTTCGAGGCCTCGCGCGTTGAGGGCAGTGGCATGGGATGCCGGTGGTGTGCGAGCCGAGCAGCCCGAGCGACCGAGCTGACAGACATTGGAGGGCCGTAATGGCTGCGCAGACGCAGAGGGCAGTGCTGGCCGGCGGATGCTTCTGGGGGATGGAGGAGCTGATCCGCCGGCTCCCGGGCGTGACGGCGACGCGGGTCGGATACACAGGGGGTGACGTGCCGAACGCGACGTACCGTAACCACGGCACGCACGCGGAGGCCATCGAGATCCTTTTCGACCCCGCGAAGACCGACTTCCGGGCGATCCTGGAGTTCTTCTTCCAGATCCACGACCCGAGCACCAGGAACCGCCAGGGCAACGACATCGGCCTCAGCTACCGCTCGGCGATCTACTACGTGGACGACGAGCAGAAGCGGATCGCCGAGGACACGATCGCGGATGTCGACGCCTCCGGACTGTGGCCCGGCAAGGTCGTCACCGAGGTGGAACCGGTCGGCCCCTTCTGGGAGGCCGAGCCCGAGCACCAGGACTACCTGCAGCGTTACCCGGACGGCTACACCTGCCACTTCCCGCGCCCGGGATGGCGGCTGCCCGCCCGCGCGGAGGACTGACCACGAGGCGGCTTGGCGGGGCGGCGCCGGCCCCGCAGGCGCGGCCCGGCTGTGGAGTCTCGGCCGGTCGGCGTCCGCACCACGCGAACCGCCTCCGTGTGGCCGGTCAGGCCCGAGCAGACCTCCTCGTAGGTGGGGTTGGTTCTCCGTGGAGCCGCCCTGGTAGCCCACCAGGGTCGTCCACACGCCCGTCGGGAGCTGCCAGAACTTGCGCTCGGCTCCCCAGAAGCACAGCCGAAGAGCGTGGGGTCTGGTCCGGGGCGGGCCCGTCCGTCACAACGGGCCCGTCGGTTTCGCCGCTCCCGCGTGCGCGGGCGGCGGCATAGAGGACAACGATCCTGCCGCCGCCGTCATTCCGGCGGGCGCACCGGCTTCCGCCGCGGCGGGGTCAGGCGGTCGACCCGGTGGCCGAGCCTGTCCGACCGCGCGGCCGGGACCGCTCAGTGGCGCAGTGTCGCCGGGCTGCCGCCGTTGGCCTCGTAGCCCGCCACGGCCAGGGCCCGGTAGACGGCGAACTCCGCCGCCGGGTCCTCGGACAGGGTCCACGGCACCGCACCCACATGGCCGTCGACGTGTATCAGCTGGCTCATCGCCTCCGCCCAGCGCTCGGAGCGGACCAGGAAGAAGAGCAGCAGGTGGCGGACATGGGCGAGCATCGGGTCGTCGGGACGGGCCGCGTGCACCGCGAAGAGCGCGCCGTGGACCGCCTTGGTCACGACCTCGCTCTGGTAGAAGCCCCTGACCAGGTTGACCTCGGGAAGGTGCTCGAAGACCGCGAACAGCGGCATGGCCGCCAGCAGCGAGCCCCGGGGCGCGCGAGCCGCGGCGGCCTCCGCGAAGGAGTACGCCAGCTCACGCGAGCCGTGCCACTTCTCGCACCAGTAGTGCAGGGCCGCCAGATGTGCCCCCGTGTGGGCCGGCGCCCGGTCGAGGATCTTCAGCCACAGCTTCTCGAACTCCGGCTGCGAGTACGCCAGGCCCCGCGCCACGGACAGCTCGACGATGTACGGGACCGGGTCGCCCGGGGCCAGCAGCGCCGCCTGCCCGCACGCCTCCCGGGCCTCCTCCATGATGATCCGGAACTCGTCCGTGCCCGGCGTCGCCGTACGCCATGCCTGCTGCACCAGGAACTCGGCGTGCACCGCCGCGCCGCCCGGGTCCTTGGGTGCCTCGGCCCGCCACACCCGCAGCCACTGCCCGCCGGGCGTCTCGCTGACCCCGCCCGGCCGCTGCTGGAGCTCCAGCGAGGCCGCCCCGGCAAAGGCCTGGATCCGCTGCCAGCGCAGCTCGCCCTCCTTCTCCGTGCCCGCCAGGAGCTGGGAGGCGGCGCGGTAGTCCTGCGTGCGCTGCACCAGCTCCAGGACGTCGAGCAGGTCCTGGTCCGGTCCGGGCATACGGACGTCGAGTTCCTCCTGCCGGACGAATCCGTAGTTCGCCGGGTCCGCGGCGTCCGGGTGTCCGGGCGCTACCTGCTCGATGCCTGCACGCCTGCGCCTGAGGAACGGGACCAGCACGAAGCCCAGCATGGCCAGCGCCATCAGGACCCAGAAAATCTCCATGCGACAAGCGAACCAGACGGCGCCGACACTTGGCCAACCTGTGCCGCGAGCCTGTGGACAACCCGGGCCTCCCGGGCGGCCCGGGGCCTGCCGTCCGCCACCACCCCCACAGGCGCATTACCCTCGGGCCCATGAGCGACAGGCACATCAGTGAGCACTTCGAGACGCTCGCGATTCACGCGGGCAACACCGCCGACCCCCGGACCGGGGCGGTCGTCCCGCCGATCTACCAGGTCTCGACCTACAAGCAGGACGGCGTGGGCGGACTGCGCGACGGCTACGAGTACAGCCGCAGCGCCAACCCGACCAGGACCGCCCTGGAAGAGAATCTCGCCGCCCTGGAGGGCGGCCGCCGCGGACTCGCGTTCGCGTCCGGACTGGCGGCCGAGGACTGCCTGTTGCGTACGCTGCTCAGCCCCGGCGACCACGTCGTCATCCCCAACGACGCCTACGGCGGCACCTTCCGCCTGTTCGCCAAGGTCGTCTCCCGGTGGGGCGTGGAGTGGTCGGTCGCGGACACCTCCGACCCGGCCGCGGTACGGGCCGCCATCACCCCGAAGACCAAGGCCGTGTGGGTGGAGACCCCCTCCAACCCGCTGCTCGGCATCACCGACATCGCCGCCATCGCTCAGGTCGCACGGGACGCGGGCGCGAAACTCGTTGTCGACAACACCTTCGCCACGCCGTACCTCCAGCAGCCGCTCGCGCTCGGCGCGGACGTGGTCGTGCACTCGCTGACCAAGTACATGGGCGGCCACTCGGACGTCGTCGGCGGCGCGCTGATCGTCGGCGACGCCGGGCTGGGCGAGGAACTGGCGTTCCACCAGAACGCGATGGGCGCCGTCGCCGGCCCCTTCGACTCCTGGCTGGTGCTGCGCGGCACCAAGACGCTCGCGGTGCGCATGGACCGGCACAGCGAGAACGCGACGAAGGTCGCCGACATGCTGTCCCGGCACGCGCGCGTGACGCAGGTCCTCTACCCGGGCCTGCCGGAGCACCCCGGTCACGAGGTGGCCGCCAAGCAGATGAAGGCGTTCGGCGGCATGGTCTCCTTCCGGGTCGAGGGCGGCGAGGAGGCGGCCGTCGAGGTCTGCAACCGCGCCAAGGTGTTCACGCTCGGCGAGTCCCTGGGCGGCGTCGAGTCGCTGATCGAGCACCCCGGGCGCATGACGCACGCGTCCGTGGTGGGCTCCGCACTGGAGGTGCCCGGGGACCTGGTGCGCCTGTCCGTGGGCATCGAGAACGTCGACGACCTGCTCGACGACCTGAGGCAGGCCCTCGGCTAGGGGTTACCAGCCGGTCACGGGTGGAGTCGTCTGCGACGGCGGCTCCACCCAGGGGCGGGCCGTGAGCGCCCACACCGTGAAGGCGACGGCCGCCGCGGCCAGCACCAGCCACATCAGCCGGCGGGCGGCCGTACGGCGGCGCAGCATCCGTCCTCCGCGGCGCACGGCCTCCTCGTACAGCTCGGTGGGCACCTGCGGCGGACGCTGTTCCAGGATCCGGCGTACGGCCGCCTCCCGCTCGGCCCTGTTCACGGCCGCCCCCACTCGTCCGGTCGTTCGCTCTGGCCGCACACGCCGCCGCACAGGCCACTCGCGCCGCATGCGCCTCTCAGACCGCATGAACCACTCAAGTCGCACGCCCCGCACACACTGCTCACGCCGCTCGTTCCACTCATGACGCCGCCGTCTCGGCGTCGCCGACCGCCGGTGCCGGGCTCGCCGGAGTGCGGGTGAGTGTGGTGATCGCGCGGTCGCAGATGACGTGGACGCGGTCCGTGGGCAGGCCCAGCAGCGCCGCCGCCTGTTCCTCGGCCACCCCCTCGTACAGCCTGAGGACGATGATCAGGCGCTCCTGGGGAGTGAGCGCGGCCAGGGCACCGGGTGGCCTCCGGCGGGCGCGGCCCGGAGCGCCGCGCTGATGCCACGCCTCGCGGGCGAAGCGGGCGGCCAGATGCCGGCGGGCCTGGTTGTACGGGTCCTCGCCGCGCAGCCGGTCCCAGCACGCGTACGTGTGCGCCAGGGCGAGGGTCAGCAGGCGTCGCGCGCGCGGGTTGTCGCCGGGGGCCTCGGCGGTGAGCAGCGTGGCGGCATGCAGCAGCCGCCCGGCCGCGCCCGCGACGAACGCCTCGAACTCCCGGGCCCGGCGAGCACCTTGGGCCGCCTGCCGTTCTCGCACCGCGCCTCCCCCCAAGGGCGACCGTGACCGCGGGACCCGTTCTCGCACGGCCTCCTGAACCGGGTACGACGAGGGCCCGGTCTCATATGAGGGGAGGGACCGGCTGTCGGTCAAGGGCCGCGTTCACAGCCGTCGGCCCGCGCCCGGTCGCGGCTTCACGACGCCGAGGGCGAGTCCGTCTGCGGTATGCCCTGGCGGGCGGAGAGGGCGTGGTTGAAGCGGGTCAGCAGTGAGCAGAAGGCCTCGCGCTCCGCCGGCTCCCAGTCCTGGGTCAGCTCGGCCATCAGCTGCCGCCTGGACGAGCGGACCTCCTCCAGCCGCGACAGCCCGCGCGGGGAGAGCTGGAGCACCACGGCCCGTCCGTCCTCGGGGTGCGAGGTGCGCTTGACGAGGCCGGTGTCGACGAGCGGCGCCACCTGACGGGTGACGGTGGAGGAGTCGATGCCCATGCTCGCGGCGAGCGCCTTGACGCCCATCGGGCCCTCTTTGTCGAGGCGGTTGAGCAGCAGGTACGCGGCGCGGTCCATGGAGTTGCGCACCTGTCCGATGCCGCCGAGGCGAGTCTGCTCGGCCCGGCGGGCGAAGACCGCCACCTCGTGCTGGAGGGTGTCGAGGAGACCGGTGTCACCGCCGGTCGTCATGTCCGTCGACATGTCGGGTGTTGTGGGCATGGCCGGGGGCTCGCTTCTGGAGAGCTGCTGGGTTGGGGGACAGGTTACGCGGCCGGGGGGCAAGTCGTACCGGCACTGCGCTATCCGGTCTCGGAGGATGGTCACAACGGTGTAGGCGGCCCGTGAACTGCGAGACTTGAGGCATGAGCTACAGCACGGCCGGCTCCCCCTGGCCCGTCACCCTGGACGATGTGCGCGGTGCGCAGAAGATGCTCTCCGGGGTGGCGCGGGTGACCGCGATGGAGGGCAGCAGGTACCTGTCCGACCTGGTGGGCGCGCCGGTGCACCTGAAGTGCGAGAACCTCCAGCGGACGGGTTCGTTCAAGCTGCGCGGCGCCTACGTCCGGATCGCGGGGCTGCTGCCCGAGGAGCGTGCCGCCGGGGTGGTGGCCGCGAGCGCCGGCAACCACGCGCAGGGCGTCGCGCTGGCGTCGTCGCTGCTCGGGGTGCACTCCACGGTGTTCATGCCCAAGGGCGCCCCGCTGCCGAAGATCAGCGCCACACAGGACTACGGCGCCGAGGTGCGCCTGCACGGCCAGGTGGTCGACGAGACGCTGGCCGCCGCCCAGGAGTACGCGGCCCGGACGGGCGCGGTGTTCATCCACCCGTTCGACCACCCCGACATCATCGCGGGCCAGGGCACGGTGGGCCTGGAGATCCTGGAGCAGTGCCCGCAGGTGCGCACGATCGTCGTCGGCATCGGCGGCGGCGGGCTCGCGGCCGGTATCGCGGTGGCGGTGAAGTCGCTGCGGCCGGACGTGCGGATCGTCGGGGTGCAGGCGGAGGGCTCGGCGGCGTACCCGCCCTCGCTGGCGGCGGGTCGCCCGGTGACGGTCGGCACTCCGGCGACGATGGCCGACGGCATCAGAGTCGGCCGGCCGGGCGATGTGCCGTTCGGGATCCTGCGCGAACTGCTGGACGAGGTGCGCACGGTCACCGAGGACGAGTTGTCCGCCGCGCTGCTGCTGTGCCTGGAGCGGGCCAAGCTGGTGGTCGAGCCGGCCGGGGCGAGCCCGGTCGCCGCGCTGCTGGGCTGTTCGGGCCCCGTGGCCGGTCCGGTGGTGGCGGTGCTGTCCGGCGGGAACGTCGATCCGGTGCTGCTCCAGCGGGTGCTGCGGTACGGCATGGCCGCGCAGGGCCGCTATCTGGCGGTCAGCCTGCGGCTGACCGACCGGCCCGGCGCGCTCGCCACGCTGCTGGGGGTGCTGTCGGCGGTCGACGCCAACGTCCTCGACGTCAGCCACGTCCGGACCGACCCTCGGCTCGGGCTCGCGGAGGCGGAGGTGGAGCTGCACCTGGAGACGAAGGGTCCGGCGCACTGCGCCGAGGTCGGCCAGGCCCTGCGTGAGGCCGGCTACACCGTCATCGACTGATCCCGCCCTCCGCCGGGCGGGCGGCGGGCGGGCGGAACGCGGAGGTCACAGCTCTTCATCACTCGTTCGAGCAAATCCGTTGAGTAGACGCGATACATCGCGTTATGGTGTGTCGTGTTCGCGAGGCGGCCTGCCCGGACGTGGCGCGGCGAAAATTCCCAGCGAAAAAACACCTGCCTCTCTAGGCTTTTCCGACCATCCCCGACGACGTGGAGACTCACATGCCAGGCGCCATCTATGCCGAAGGTCTGGTGAAGACCTTCGGCGACGTAAGGGCTCTGGACGGCGTCGACCTCGATGTCCCCGAGGGCACGGTGCTGGGACTGCTCGGGCCCAACGGCGCGGGCAAGACCACCACCGTCCGCTGTCTGACCACGCTGCTGCGACCCGACAGCGGCAAGGCCGTCGTCGCGGGTCTCGACGTTCTCAAGCAGCCCAACGAGGTGCGGCGTTCGATCGGCCTGTCGGGTCAGTTCGCCGCCGTCGACGAGTATCTGACCGGCCGCGAGAACCTCGAGATGGTCGGCCGGCTGTACCAGATGAGGGCCGCGGCGGCGAAGACCAGGGCGGGGGAGCTGCTGGAACAGTTCAATCTCGCCGACGCCGCGGACCGGTCGGCGAAGACCTACTCCGGAGGCATGCGCCGCCGGCTCGACCTGGCGGCGGCGCTCGTCGTCTCCCCGCCGGTGATGTTCATGGACGAGCCGACGACCGGCCTCGACCCGCGCAACCGCCAGCAGCTGTGGGAGGTCATCAAGCAGCTGGTCTCCGGCGGCACCACCCTGCTGCTCACCACGCAGTACCTGGAAGAGGCCGACCACCTGGCGCACGAGATCGCGGTGGTCGACCACGGCCGGGTCATTGCCCGCGGCACCTCCGACCAGCTCAAGGCCCGCACCGGCGGCGAGCGCGTCGAGGTCGTGGTCCACCAGCGCGAGCACATCCCCACCGCCGCCGAGGTGCTGCGCGGCTTCGGCAAGGGCGACACCAGCGTCGAGGAGCACACCCGCAAGATCACCACGCCCGTCAGCGGCGGCGCGAAGCTCCTGGCCGAGATCATCCGGGAGCTGGACACCCGCGGCATCGAGATCGACGACATCGGTCTGCGCCGCCCGACCCTCGACGATGTGTTCCTGTCCCTCACCGGCCATGTGGCCGAGGCCAAGGACGAGAACGGCACGAGCGGCGCCCGGGGCGCCGACGCCAGGGACCGCCGGCACAAGAAGGAGACCGTCAAGTGAGTGCCGCCACCGACAGCGCGCGGATCGCCCCGCCCGGCAACGCCCTGACCCAGTCCGTCCGTGACTCGCTGGTCGTCGCCAAGCGCAATCTGATCCGCATGACCCGCATCCCCGAGATGGTCATCTTCGGGCTCATCCAGCCGATCATGTTCGTGGTGCTGTTCACCTACGTGTTCGGCGGCTCCATGCAGGTGCAGGGCACCACCGATCCCAGCGTCTACAAGAACTTCCTGATGGCGGGCATCTTCGCGCAGACCGTCACCTTCGCCACCGCCAGCTCCGGCGCCGGCATCGCCGACGACATGCACAAGGGCCTCATCGACCGGTTCCGCTCGCTGCCCATGGCACGCGGCGCGGTGCTCACCGGGCGCACCTTCGCCGACCTGGTGCAGACGGCGCTGACCCTGTTCGTCCTCGCCGCCGTCGCCCTGCTCGTCGGCTGGCGGGTCGGGTCGTACGGCGACACCAACGCCGGCCGGGTGCTGGCCGCGTTCGGCCTGCTGCTTCTGCTCGGTTACGCGTTCACCTGGATCGGCGCCCTGATCGGCCTGTCGGTCCGCACGCCCGAGGCGGCCACCTCCGGCGGCCTCATCTGGCTCTTCCCGGTGACGTTCGTCTCCAACGCGTTCGTGGACTCCGGCAAGATGACGCCGTGGCTGCGCCATGTCGCGGAGTGGAACCCGTTCAGCGCCACCGTCCAGGCATGCCGTGTGCTCTTCGCCAACCCCGGCCAGTCCACGTCAAGCGCCTGGCCGATGCAGCACCCGGTCTGGGCCTCGCTGATCTACTCGGCGCTGATCATCCTCGTCTTCCGCACCCTGGCGGTGCGCAAGTACCGCTCGGCCACGGCCTGAGCGCGGGCGACGGCGGAGTCCGCCCGCCGGTGGTCCGGACATGACGAAGCCCCCGGTGCTCACGCGGAGCGCCGGGGGCTTCGGCGGAAGGCGGTGCGGTGCGGGGACTCAGCCGCTGTACGGCTCGGCCTTGAGGATCTTCACCGAGGCGATCTTGCCGTTCGGCAGCTCGTACTCCGCGTCCTCGCCGACCTTGTGGCCCATCACGCCGGAGCCCAGCGGGGACTGCGGCGAGTAGGTCTCGATCTCGGCGCTCGCGTACTCCCGCGAGGCCAGCAGGAAGGACAGGGTGTCGTCCTCGTCGCCGTCGAAGGCGATCGTGACGACCATGCCCGGCGCGACCGCACCGTCCGCGGCCGGCGGCTCGCCGACCTGGGCGGTCTCCAGGAGCTGGGTCAGCTGGCGCACGCGGAGCTCCTGCTTGCCCTGCTCCTCCTTGGCCGCGTGGTACCCGCCGTTCTCGCGCAGGTCGCCCTCCTCGCGCGCGGCCGCGATCTTGGCGGCGATCTCCGTGCGCGCAGGACCAGTAAGGTACGCAAGCTCGTCCTTGAGCTTGTTGTACGCCTCCTGGGTCAGCCAGGTGACGTTCTCGCTGGTCTGGGTCACAGGTGCTCCTCGTCGGTGCTGGGAATACAAAGCATCGCCCTACCCAGAAGAATGTTCCCTCATGGGTGGGCGAAACCACGAGCCTAACAATTCAGAGCTCAAAGGGGGAGGACATAAGCCGTGAGACCTATGTCGATGCAGGTCAGCGGCCGTGTATTCCGGCCGGCGTCGACGCGTCACCCGGCTTTTGGCCGACGCCGACGCGTCACCCGGTGCTGCAGCCCAGCAGCTCGGCCGTCGTGCCCCGGGCCGTCGTCCGCAGGGTGAGCACCTTGTCGACCTGCGAGGCGTGCTCGTCGAAGCGGAAGTCCGCCCGCCCGACCTCGGAGCCGTCGGCCGCCTGCGAGCGCAGCGTGCAGTAGCCGCGGGCGTCGGCGTCCTTGTGGACCTCCAGATGGATCTGCACCGAGTCCTTCGCAGTCTGGAAGGTGACGACCTGCGCGCTGATCTTGTTCTGGCCGAGGTAGTGGTAGGCGAAGTAGCCGATCAGGGCGAGCAGGGCCGCGCCCAGGACGGCACCGGCGATTTTGAGCTTGTGGTCGGCGCGCTCGTCCGGGGAGCGGCCGTAGCGGCCCTCGGGCAGACGGGTGCTCGCCGTGCTCATGATCGTCCTCTCGGCCGGTGCGGGACGGGCGTCCCGCGGGGGGCTTCCGGAGCCGGACCCCGGAATTATTCGCCCCCCGATTCGGTCACTATAGAAGCCCCCGCCCGCCCGACCGACCGCCACCCCGGACCGATCTCCCCGCGGGACGGCACCCCGTTGACTGCCCGCCGAACCGGGCACCGACTTGACCTGAGGACTGAGCCTTGACTGACCAGCTGCGACTGATGGCTGTGCACGCGCACCCCGACGACGAGTCGAGCAAGGGCGCGGCCACCATGGCCAAGTACGTTTCCGAGGGGGTGGACGTGCTGGTGGTGACCTGCACGGGCGGAGAGCGTGGCTCCATCCTCAACCCCAAGCTCCAGGGCGACAAGTACATCGAGGAGAACATCCACGAGGTGCGCCGCAAGGAGATGGAGGAGGCCCGCGAGATCCTCGGCGTGAGCCAGGACTGGCTCGGCTTCGTCGACTCCGGCCTGCCCGAGGGCGACCCGCTGCCCCCGCTGCCCGAGGGCTGCTTCGCCCTGGAGGACCTCGACAAGGCGGCCGGCGAGCTGGTCCGCAGGATCCGCTCCTTCCGCCCCCAGGTGATCACCACCTACGACGAGAACGGCGGCTACCCGCACCCCGACCACATCATGACCCACAAGATCTCGATGGTGGCCTTCGAGGGCGCCGCGGACGCCGAGAAGTACCCGGAGGAGGAGTACGGCCCGGCCTACCAGCCGCTGAAGCTGTACTACAACCAGGGCTTCAACCGTCTGCGCACCGAGGCGCTGCACCAGGCCCTGCTCGACCGCGGCCTGGAGTCCCCCTACGGCGAGTGGCTCAAGCGCTGGGAGGACTCGGGCCACAAGGAGCGCACGCTCACCACGCACATCCCCTGCGCCGACTTCTTCGAGATCCGCGACAAGGCGCTGATCGCCCACGCCACGCAGATCGACCCCGACGGCGGCTGGTTCCGGGTGCCGATGGAGGTCCAGAAGGAGGTCTGGCCGACGGAGGAGTACGAGCTCGCGAAGTCGCTCGTCGACACCTCGCTCCCGGAGGACGACCTCTTTGCGGGCGTCCGGCAGCCGTGAGGGACAATGCCTGACATGAGTGCAAGCGTGAGCCTGGCAATGACGCACCTGGTAACCCTCGCCGAGTTCGACAAGAACAAGGTCACTCCCGGCGTCCTCGGCTTCGTCGTCTTCGCGGTGATGGCCCTCGCGGTGTGGG
Source organism: Streptomyces sp. NPDC001231 (assembly GCF_042896885.1). Taxonomy (NCBI): domain Bacteria; kingdom Bacillati; phylum Actinomycetota; class Actinomycetes; order Kitasatosporales; family Streptomycetaceae; genus Streptomyces; species Streptomyces sp. NPDC001231. The sequence continues at coordinate 204,425 of NZ_JBIAXS010000004.1, read as the reverse complement.
GCCTGATGAAGTCCATGAACCGCCACATGGGCAGGATCGACTTCAAGGAGGCCCCGGACCCCGCCGCGCGGCCCGGTGCCGCCTCCGGCGAGGCCAAGGCCGAGCGGGGCTGACACCCGGGCGGGCGGTGCCGCTCTCAGCTCTCGCCGTCCGGCACCGCCACCCCCATCACCTCCCGCGCGTGCCGCTCGGGCACCATGCCCAGGCGCCAGGCCTGCCAGCCTGCCTCCAGGCTCACGCCGCGCTCCAGGAGGAGCCGGTAGGCCTCGACGTAGTCGTTCAGCTTCCCGTCGCGCAGCGGATGGCCGCCGCGGGCGAGCTGGGCCAGTTCCTCCTGGGCCACCGCCGTGCCGACCTCCGTACCGCCGGGGGCCGCGTACGGCAGCAGGGTGCAGCGCAGGAACCGGGCCCAGTCCTCACCGCGGCGGTCGCCGTAGGAGGCGAACAGGGCCAGCGCCTCGTCGCACAGGGACAGCGCCTGCTGGGTGCGCGCGTTCCCCGCGTCCACGACGGCCAGCTCCAGACACGTCCAGGCCTCGCCGTGCGCGACGCCGATGCGCTGGAAGTCGGCGCGGGCGTCGACGAGGAGCTGGCGGGCGAAACCGGAGTTGAGCAGTGACCCGGTCTGCGCCGCCCGCTGGTCCCGGGTGACCCGGGCCGAATGATGACGGGCGCAGGCCAGCCCGTACACGTCCCGCATACGGGAGAACATGGTGCGGGCGCGCTCCAGCTCGCGCACCGCCTGGTCGAGCCCGCCGGTCTCCTCCAGCGCCTGACCGAGGTAGTACAGCGTCCACGCCTCGCCGCGCGCGTCCTCGTTGTCCCGGTGCCGTGCGGCCGCCTGCCGCAGCTCCTCCACCGCCTCGGCCGTGTCGCCGGCCACCAGCCGGGCCCGGGCCAGCTGGGTGAGCGCCCAGGCCTCGCCGCGGGCGTCCTGGGTGCGGCGGTAGCGTTCCAGCGCCTGGCGCAGGTCCGCTTCGGCGCGCTGCACGTCACCCCTGCGCAGCGCGAGCTGGCCCAGCTGGAAGTGGGCCCAGGCCTCGCCGTGCACCGACCCGCCCTCCCGGTGCAGCACCAGCGACCGGGTCAGCAGCTCCGTCGCCTCGGCCAGGTGCGCCCGGTCCCGCTCCACCGCCGCCAGCGCGTGCATCGTCCAGGCACGGTCGGTCGCCAGCTCGGGCGCCGCCTGAAGGTCGAGGGCCTCCCGCAGCCGGGCCGCCGCCTCCGTCAGGTTGCCCTGGTGGTGCAGCGTGATGCCGAGCGAGTTCAGCGCGCGGGCCGCGCCCGCGTCGTGGTGGGCCTCCCGGTAGAGGTCGACGACCGAGGCCAGCGTGGTACGCGCCTTGTCCAGCTCGCCGAGCTGGCGGGCCGCGATACCGGTACGCCACTGCACCGACCGGACCAGCAGCCCCTGGTCGACGGCCTGGGTCAGCTCGCTGATCTCCCCCAGCCGGTACAGGTCGCCGCGCAGCAGGCAGTAGTCGCACAGGGCGCCGAGCAGGTTCAGCACGGCCCCCTGGTTCACGCCCTCCGCGTGCCGGAGGGCCGCCGTGATGAAGCTCGACTCGTCGTCCAGCCAGCGCAGCGCCTCGTCCAGGGAGGTGAAGCCGTGCGGGCTGAAGCGGTCGGAGCGGGTCGACATGTTCCCGTCGACCAGACGCAGCACCGAGTCGGCCAGCTCGGCGTAGTTCTCGATCAGCCGCTCCTGCGCCGCCGTCCGCTCGGCGGGGTCCTCCTCGTCCAGCAGACGCGCGTGCGCGAAGGCCCGCACCAGGTCGTGCAGCCGGTAGCGGTTGCCCCGCACATGGTCGATCAGGCCCGCCCGGGCGAGGGCCGCCAGGTGCCGGTTCGCCTCGGTCTCGTCCGTGGCCAGCAGCGCGGCCGCCGCCGCGCCGCCCATCGAGGCGCGTCCGGCCAGGGCGAGCCGCCTCAGCAGCCGGCGGGCCTGCTCCGACTGGTCGGTGTAGCGAAGCCACAGCGCCCGCTCCACCGGTTCCACCGGGCCGTACGCGCCCAGATCCGTGGCCAGTTGACGCGGCGAGCGCGGGCCGAGACAGGAGCCCGCGATACGCAGCGCCAGCGGCAGCCCGCCGCACAACCGCCCGATCCGGTCGGTGGATTCCGCGTCGTAGGGCCCCGAACTGTCCTGTGCGGCGGCGGTCAGGAGTTCCTCCGCGCCCACCGCGTCCAGGGCCTGGACGGGCAGCTGGTGCACCCGGGCCGGCAGGTCGGCGGGCAGCCGGAGCGGCTCCCGGGCGGTCACCAGGACCAGGCTGTCGGACCGCTCGGGCACCAGGGCGCGGACCTGCTCGGCGTCCGAGGCGTCGTCCAGCACGATCGTGACCGGCAGCCCCGTCAGATGCTGGTGGTACAGCTCGCCGAGCCGTTTGAGCTGCTGCTCGGGGGAGGAGCGTTCGCGGAACAGCAGTTGCTCGCGGGGCGCGCCGAGCCGGTTCAGCAGGTGCAGCAGGGCGTCGCGGATGGGCAGCGGCGGCTCCTCCTGGCTGCCGCCGCGCAGATCGACCACGACCGCGCCCCGGAACTGGTCCCTCAGATCGTGGGCCGCGCGCACCGCCAGCGCGCTGCGGCCGGAGCCCGGCGCTCCGTGCAGGACCACGACGGTCGGCTGGGTCTGGGTGGACGCGCGGGCCGCCTGCACCCACTGCCGGATCCGCGTCATTTCCTCCCGCCGCCCCGCGAACACGTCCTCCGAGTCGGGAAGTTGGCCGAACGACTGCTCCAGGACACTGCGTCTGCGGGCCGCCGCGCTCTTGTCCGTGCCGCGCAGCCTGGGCGCCGCCTTCTTCGGCGTGGTGGACGCGGTCAGCACGCGCTGCTGATCGAGGAACGGGCGGATGCCGCGCACCTCCAGCGCGGTCAGCCACTGCAATCGCAGCTGTTCCGGACCGCCGGGCTGGCCGGCCGCCCCGGCCCGGCGGTGGGCGGCGGGCAGATGGGTGGCGGTCACCTTCACGACGGTGGCGGCGGCGCCCACCACCCCGACGGTGACGCCCGCGCCGACGGCGGTGCCGCCGTCGGTGCCCAGCGCCAGGTCGGCCACGATGGCGGCGAGTGCCGCGGCTCCCGCGACGAGCAGGGGAGTTCCGCCGCCCTCGCGCGCGTAGCGCTGGGCGAACGTGAGCTGCCCCGCCGCCGACTCGTCCAGCGCCCGCGTGTAGGCCTCGTACTCCTCCGCCGCGGTCTCGGCCATGGTGTCCAGCGCGCCGCGCGCCCGGGACAGCAGCACGCTTCCGTCCACCCGGCCGCCCGAGCGGCGGACCTCCTCCTCCACGGCCCGAGTCAGCAGCCGCTCGGCGTCCGCCCGATGGCCATCCCGCATGTCCCGTCCCCCTCCGGCGACAACTCCGTTTCCTACGAGTGTCCTTCGGGTCGGCCGGGAGCGCGAGGGGGCGGCGATCACCGATGGCCCCGACCGGGTGCCGACCGCCCTGAGAAGAGAGCGGGGGGCCACAAGGAGTCGCCGGACGATCACCTTTCGCTTCCGGCGGGGCCGGGTGAGGCAGGATGGAGGGTATGCGGAACCGACTGGCCCACGAGACGTCCCCGTACCTGCTCCAGCACGCCGACAATCCGGTCGACTGGTGGCCGTGGTCGGCGGAGGCCTTCGAGGAGGCCCGGCGGCGCGATGTCCCCGTGCTGCTGAGCGTCGGGTACAGCAGCTGCCACTGGTGCCACGTCATGGCGCACGAATCCTTCGAGGACCCGGCCACCGCCGCCTTCCTCGGCGAGCACTTCGTCAGCGTCAAGGTGGACCGCGAGGAGCGCCCCGACGTCGACGCCGTGTACATGGAGGCCGTGCAGGCGGCCACCGGGCAGGGCGGTTGGCCGATGACCGTGTTCCTCACGCCCGACGCCGAGCCGTTCTACTTCGGCACCTACTTCCCGCCCGAGCCCAGGCACGGCATGCCCTCCTTCGGGCAGGTCCTCGAAGGGGTGCGGCAGGCCTGGCAGACCCGGCGGGAGGAAGTCGCCGACGTCGCCGGGAAGATCGTGCGGGACCTCGCGCAGCGGGAGATCGACTACGGCACCGCGCGGCCCCCCGGCGAGGAGGAACTGGCGCAGGCGCTGCTCGCGCTGACCCGGGAGTACGACGCGAGTCGCGGCGGGTTCGGCGGGGCGCCGAAGTTCCCGCCGTCGATGGTGATCGAGTTCCTGCTGCGGCACCACGCCCGCACCGGCTCCGAGGGAGCCCTCCAGATGGCGGCGGACACCTGCGAGCGGATGGCCCGCGGCGGCATCCACGACCAGCTCGGCGGCGGCTTCGCCCGGTACTCCGTCGACCGCGGCTGGGTGGTGCCGCACTTCGAGAAGATGCTGTACGACAACGCCCTGCTGTGCCGGGTCTACGCCCATCTGTGGCGGGCCACCGGCTCCGATTTCGCCCGCCGGGTAGCCCTCGCGACCGCCGACTTCATGGTGCGTGAACTGCGCACCGCCGAAGGCGGGTTCGCCTCGGCCCTGGACGCCGACAGCGAAGAAGAGGTGCCGCGCGATGGGGGTCCCCCCGGACGAAGTCCGGGGGAGCGTCTTCAGGGGGGCGGCGGTGGGAGAGGGGAGGCCGGCACGGGCCGGCACGTCGAGGGCGCCTACTACGTCTGGACCCCCGCCCAGCTGCGTGAGGCCCTCGGCGCCGAGGACGCCGAACTCGCCGCCCGCTGTTTCGGCGTGACCGAGGAGGGCACCTTCGAAAACGGCTCCTCCGTTCTGCAACTCCCCGTGCAGGAGGGCGTTTTCGACGCAGACCGGGTCGAGTCCGTCCGTCGCCGGCTGCTGGCGAAGCGGGCCGAGCGTCCGGCGCCCGGCCGAGACGACAAGGTCGTCGCCGCCTGGAACGGGCTGGCGATCGCCGCCCTCGCCGAGACCGGCGCCTACTTCGACCGCCCGGACCTGGTCGAGGCCGCGGTCGGCGCCGCCGACCTCCTGGTCCGGCTGCACATGGACGAGCACGCGGGGCTGCGCCGTACCAGCAAGGACGGCAGGGCCGGAGCCAACGCCGGGGTGCTGGAGGACTACGCCGATGTCGCCGAGGGCTTCCTCGCCCTCGCCTCCGTGACCGGTGAGGGTGTCTGGCTGGAGTTCGCCGGGCTGCTCCTCGGGCATGTGCTCACCCGGTTCGCCGACCCGGAGTCGGGCGCCCTGTACGACACGGCCACCGACGCCGAGCAGTTGATCCGCCGGCCTCAGGACCCCACCGACAACGCCACCCCCTCCGGCTGGTCGGCGGCCGCCGGCGCGCTGCTCGGCTATGCCGCCCACACGGGTTCCGAGGTCCACCGCACCGCCGCCGAGCGGGCGTTGGGCGTGGTGAGCGCGCTCGGCCCGCGCGTTCCGCGCTTCATCGGCTGGGGCCTCGCCGTCGCCGAGGCCCTGCTGGACGGTCCGCGCGAGGTCGCGGTCGTCGCCCCGTCCCTCGACGACAAGGCGGCCAAGGCCCTGCACCGTACGGCACTTCTGGGCACCGCCCCCGGCGCGGTCGTCGCGTACGGCACCCCGGAGAGCGGGGAGTTCCCACTGCTCGCCGACCGCCCCCTCGCCCACGGCGAGCCGACCGCCTACGTCTGCCGCAACTTCACCTGCGACGCCCCCACGACCGACCCGGACCGCCTGCGCACCGCACTGGGCGGCTGAGCCGGACCCGGACACCGGCCCCGAGACTGACCCCGGACGTCAGCTCCGGTCGGCGTACCCGGCCAGGGCGCGTTCCACGATGGCCTCCAACTGGTCGTGGTGGGCGCCCTTCCAATAGGCGCGGCCGCAGTCGCCGCAGCGGGCGAAGACGTCGTACGTGCGATGAGTGCCGTGCTCGATCTGGTCGGCCACCTCGTCCTTCGTGGCGTCCCGCAGCAGGCCGTTGCAGGCGGTGCAGCGGGTCCAGGGGCGCAGCTCGGGGCGGAAGCGGTCGAGGACGTCGTGGAGCTGGTCGTCGGGGCGGGTGCTGTAGACATAGGCGCCCGCCCACAGTTCACGGCGGCGCAGCAGGCCACGGTCGCGGCTGAGCATGACCCGCTTCTCGGCGGCCGAGCGGGCGGCGAGCGCGGGGTCGCCGATGTCGGTGGACTCGTAGGCCGTGTCGACGCCCAGCAGGCGCAGCCGGCGGGCGAGGGTGCCCAGGTGCACGTCCAGGAGGAAGCGCAGGGGAGCGCCGGGGACCTGCTGGGGCCGGGCGACGGCGCGCACCTGGACCGTCTCGTCCGCCCGCGGCACGTGCGACACCGGCACCTCACGGCCGTCCACCACCAGCGCGCCGACCTCGGTGAGCGGCACGCCCAGGGACTCCACGACGTGGCCGAGCGTCGAGACGCCGTCCGTGACCACCGCGGTGCTGCCGCGGCGCCGGGCGTGCGGGACGAACAGGTGCAGGCCGGGGGCGAACCCGACGTGGATCTCGGGACCGTTCACCCCGACAGGATGGCACGGGCGCGGGGCCGCGGGCTCACGGATTTCCGCTGGGCAGGCCGTGTTCCAGGACGTCCATGGCGCGGACCATGAGGGCGGTCAGGTCCTCCCTGTGTTCGTTCTCGGCCCAGTACATGGAGACCTCCATCAGACCGCCGATGAGGGACATCGCGTAGACCCGCACCTCCAGGCTGTCCTGGTCCAGGCCGGTGCGGGCCGCGATGGCCTGGCGGATGAGCAGGCCGGTGGCCGACATGCTCTCCATCATCCGGGAGCGGACCGCGGGCACCTCGGCGCCCAGCCGGGCCCGCAGCCGGGTCATCTCGGTCTCCTCGCTCAGCCCGAGGTCGAGGGCCTTGCGCATCACGTGCCGGAGCGAGTCCATCCACGGTTCGTCCGCGGGCCGGGAGCGCAGTTCCTCCAGCATGACCGCGTCGTACTCGTCCGTGAGGACGATGTCCTCCTTGGTCGGGAAGTAACGGAAGACGGTCGACGGCGACACCTCGGCGCGGTCGGCGATCTGCTCGATCGTCGTGGCGTCGTACCCCTGCTCCTCGATCAGCGCGAACGTCGCCGAGCGGATCGCCTGCCGGGTCTTGAGCTTCTTGCGCTCCCTCAGTCCCATCGGGGGGCGGTCGGCGGGGGTCGTGGTACGTGCGGCCGTCATGAAGGTCATTGTCCGGCATCCGGTCAGGGGTGGGCCATGGCCGGGTCCTCCTCCGGATCGGCCCGTACGGCGCCCTGGGCGCCGCCCGGCAGGAACGCGGCCGCCAGCAGCGCCGCCACCACCGAGGCGATCCCGCCCACCAGCAGCACCAGGCCCATGCCGTGCACGTACGCCGCGTTCGCGGAGGCCGCCAGGTGCGCCGAGCCCGTCCTCTCGGCGACCAGGTGGGCCGCGACCACGGACTGCCCGGCGGCGTGCGCCGTCTCGGCGGGCAGCCCGGTGACGTCGAGCCGGTGCCGGAAGGCGCTCGCCAGGAGGCTGCCGAGCAGGGCGATGCCGACCGCGCCGCCGACCTGGCGCAGTGTCATCAGCAGACCGGATCCGCTGCCCGCCCGGTCGGCGGGCAGTGCGGCCAGCGCCCCGTCCATGGCCGGGACGACGGAGAAACCGAAGCCGACACCGGCGATCGACAGCCACAGCGCGGTGAAGCCGTAGCCGGAATCCACGGTCGTACGGCTGCCCAGCAGCGCGGCGAAGGCGAGCACCACCAGTCCCGCGGCGACCACGGCCCGCGGTCCGAACCGGGCGACGACCGGCTGCGCGCCCTTCGCGGCGACCAGCAGCCCGCCCATCATGGGCAGCAGCCGCACGCCGGTGCCGAGCGCGTCGTGGCCGAGCACGGCCTGGAGGTAGGGCGGCAGCACGAACATCAGGCCGCTCAGCACGAACATCACCAGGGTCGCGGCGATCACGTTGAACAGGAAGCCGCGCCGGGCGAGCAGCGTCATGTCGAGCATGGGGCGGGCCTCGCGGCGCTCGCGCAGCACGAGCCCGGCCAGGAGGACGGCGGCCGCCGTGAACGCGGCGAGCACCAGCGGGTCGCCCCAGCCGCGGTCGGGCGCCTCGATGATCGCGTAGACGAGCCCGCCGAGACCGGTGGCGGTGAACGCCGTGGACAGCGCGCCGACCTTCGGGGAGGCCGGATCGCGGGTCTCGGGGAGCAGCAGGAGGCAGGCCGCGACGCCGAGGCCGGCCATGGGCACGTTGATGAGGAAGACCGAGCCCCACCAGAAGTGGTTCAGCAGCCAGCCGCCGATGATCGGGCCGAGCGGCAGGCCGAGCGCCGAGGCGGCCGAGATGACGCCGACGGCCTTCGCGCGCTCCTCGGGCCCGAACATCGAGGGCAGCACGGACAGCGCCAGCGGCATCACGAGTGCCGCGCCGACGCCCATGACCGCCCGGGCGGCGATCACCCCGCCGACGTCGCCGGTCAGGGCGCCCACCACGGAACCGGCGAGGAAGACCGCGAGCCCGGCGATCAGCATCAGCCGACGTCCGAACCGGTCGCCGAGGAGTCCGGCGGGGAGCATCAGCGCGGCGAAGACGACGATGTACGCGTCCGCCATCCACTGCTGCTGCCCGGTCGAGGCGCCGAGTTCCCTCGCCATGGTCGGCAGGGCGACGTTGAGGATCGTCATGTCGAAGCCGAGCACCAGCATGCTCGCGACCAGGGCCGCGAGGGCCCACCAGCGGCGGGGATCGTGCCGCACGTCTTCGGCGTGGGTGGGAGTAGCCATGAAATGACAGTAGCTCTCAAAAACTAGCCTCTGTCAATCGGTGTCGACTGTCGAACCTGTTCTCCTCCGAGCCTCCGGGCGCACGGAAAAGGCCACGGCTCGTGTGAGCCGTGGCCGGGTGGGGGAGGGGGTGACGCGTTACGCGTGCTGGTAGGCCACCAGCGAGATGCCCACGTAGTGCACCACGAAGGCGGCCAGCGTGAAGGAGTGGAAGACCTCGTGGAAGCCGAACCAGCGCGGTGACGGGTTCGGCCGCTTGATGCCGTAGACGACGCCGCCCGCGCTGTAGAGGAGCCCGCCGACGACGACCAGGACCAGGACGGCGATGCCGCCGGTGCGCAGGAAGTCCGGCAGGAAGAAGACGGCCGCCCAGCCCATCGCGATGTAGCAGGGGGTGTAGAGCCAGCGCGGGGCGCCGACCCAGAAGACGCGAAAGACGATGCCGGCGGCGGCCGCGACCCATATGCCCCACAGCAGCCACTGCCCCTTCGCGCCGGGCAGGAGCAGCAGCGTGAGCGGTGTGTACGTGCCCGCGATGATCAGGAAGATGTTCGCGTGGTCGAGCCTGCGCAGCACGCCGCCCATGCGTGGTCCCCAGTTGCCCCGGTGGTACAGCGCGCTGACGCCGAAGAGCAGGCAGGCGGTGAGGACGTAGATCCCGCAGGCGACGCGTCCGCGGGTGGAGCCCGCCAGCGCGGTGAGTGCGAGCCCCGCGACGAGTACGGCCGGGAACATGCCGAGATGCAGCCAGCCGCGCAGCTTCGGCTTGACCTGGTGCGGCAGGGAGGGCGCGACGGGACCACGGCCGGCGACCGGCGTGTCCAGGGGCGCGTCGGAGGCGGACGCAGTCATGCGCGCATCGTACCTACGGCACCGTACGTCGCGTATCAGTGTCGGACGGTGAGCGCGGCGAACGGGCCGAACGCAAAAAGACCTTCAGTCGAATCCAACGTGGACGCAAAGAATCGCGGGAATCGTGGCATTACTCACGTCGCTCACCTGTGACTCCCCCTGGACAGATGGGCGCTCTCGTCGGATGATCAAATGAGTGCGGTCGGCACCGGATGAGCGGCTACGAAGCATCCGGGTCGCAGCCCCCACGGGGCGACAAGACAAAAACCCCTCATTTAGGAGCGATCGTGGCGCGCGACATCGCGGCTCCCCCCGTCATCCCCACCCACCACAAGGAACTGATCTCGTGGGTCAATGAGATCGCCGAACTGACGCAGCCGGACAGCGTGGTCTGGTGTGACGGATCCGAGGCCGAGTACGAGCGACTGTGCGAGGAGCTCGTCCAGAAGGGCACCTTCCGGAAACTCGACCCGATCAAGCGCCCCAACTCCTACTACGCGGCGTCGGACCCGTCCGACGTGGCCCGCGTGGAGGACCGGACGTTCATCTGTTCCGAGAAGGAGGAGGACGCGGGTCCGACCAACCACTGGAAGGCGCCCGCCGAGATGCGGGAGATCTTCCAGGGGGCGGACGGCGAGGGAGGGGTCTTCCGCGGCTCGATGAAGGGCCGGACGATGTACGTCGTCCCGTTCTGCATGGGCCCGCTGGGCTCGCCGCTGTCCGCGATCGGCGTCGAGATCACCGACTCCGCCTATGTCGCGGTGTCCATGCGCACCATGACCCGCATGGGACAGCCGGTGCTGGACGAGCTCGGCGACGACGGCTTCTTCGTCAAGGCCGTCCACACCCTGGGCGCCCCGCTGGAGCCGGGCCAGGAGGACGTCCCGTGGCCGTGCAACTCCACCAAGTACATCTCGCACTTCCCGGAGACCCGCGAGATCTGGTCCTACGGCTCCGGCTACGGCGGCAACGCGCTGCTCGGCAAGAAGTGCTACGCCCTGCGCATCGCCTCCGTCATGGCGCGCGACGAGGGCTGGCTGGCCGAGCACATGCTGATCCTCAAGCTCACCCCGCCCACCGGTGAGGCCAAGTACGTCGCCGCCGCCTTCCCGAGCGCCTGCGGCAAGACCAACCTCGCCATGCTGGAGCCGACGATCTCCGGCTGGACCGTCGAGACCATCGGTGACGACATCGCGTGGATGCGGTTCGGCGAGGACGGCCGGCTGTACGCGATCAACCCCGAGGCCGGCTTCTTCGGCGTCGCGCCCGGCACCGGCGAGCACACCAACGCCAACGCCATGAAGACGCTGTGGGGCAACTCGGTCTTCACCAACGTCGCCCTCACCGACGACGGCGACGTGTGGTGGGAGGGCATGACGGAGGAGACCCCGGCGCACCTCACCGACTGGAAGGGCAACTCCTGGACCCCCGCGTCCGAGACGCCCGCCGCCCACCCCAACGCCCGCTTCACCACGCCCGCCGCGCAGTGCCCGATCATCGCGCCGGAGTGGGAGGACCCCAAGGGCGTGCCGATCTCGGCGATCCTCTTCGGCGGCCGCCGCGCCTCCGCGGTGCCGCTGGTGACGGAGTCCTTCGACTGGAACCACGGCGTCTTCCTCGGCGCCAACGTCGCCTCCGAGAAGACGGCCGCCGCCGAGGGCAAGGTCGGCGAGCTGCGCCGCGACCCGTTCGCCATGCTGCCGTTCTGCGGCTACAACATGGGCGACTACATGGGCCACTGGATAAAGGTCGGCAAGGCCGCCGAGCAGCGTGACGGCGACCAGTCCAAGCTGCCGAAGATCTACTACGTCAACTGGTTCCGCAAGAACGACGAGGGCAAGTTCGTCTGGCCCGGCTTCGGCGAGAACAGCCGCGTCCTGAAGTGGATCGTGGAGCGCCTGGACGGCACCGCCGAGGGCGTCGAGACCCCGATCGGCGTCCTGCCGACCAAGGCGGCCCTGGACACGGACGGCCTCGAACTGTCCGAGTCCGACCTGGAGTTCCTGCTCACGGTCGACAAGGACGTGTGGCGGGAGGAGGCCGGCCTGGTGCCCGAGCACCTGAACACCTTCGGCGACCACACGCCCAAGGAGCTGTGGGACCAGTACCGCTCGCTCGTCGAGCGCCTGGGCTGACGCGGTCCTCGACCCACCCCCTCCTGAGCTCCGCGGCCGGCTGACCGACCTGCCCTGACCTGCAACGTCGCCCGGTCGGCCGCGGCGACACCCCCGAGAGGCCGGGTGCGCACAACGGCGTGCGCACCCGGCCTCTTCGGCGTGCGCGCGTGTACCCGCGGCGATAGGGCCTGTTCGCGCTGTGGTGTGCGGGCACGCCCGGCACGGACGCGGCAAGGGGCGCCCAAAAAGCCGCATTCATGGGCAATTCACCTATGGTGATGCCATGCGCGGAATCCTGTTGGCCGGGGGCACCGGCTCGCGACTGTGGCCGTTGACCCGCACGGTGTCGAAGCAGCTGCTGCCCGTCTTCGACAAGCCCATGATCTATTACCCGCTTTCCACACTGGTGATGGCCGGAATCCGGGAGATTCTGATCATCACCACCCCGGAAGACCAGCAGCAGTTCCACCGGTTGCTCGGCGACGGAAGTCAACTCGGCCTGCAATTCAGGTACATGGCGCAAGAGCGCCCGGAGGGAATCGCCCAGGCCTTCCTGCTGGGGGCCGACTTCATCGGCGACGAGCCGGTCTCCCTGATCCTGGGCGACAACATCTTCCACGGCAGCGGCCTCGGCACCCGGCTCACCCACAACGTGGATCTCAAAGGCGGCCGGGTATTCGCCTACCCGGTGGCCAACCCCTCGGCCTACGGCGTCGTGGAGTTCGACGAACTCGGTCAGGCACTGTCCATCGAGGAGAAACCGGCCCGGCCCAGGTCCCGGTACGCCGTGCCCGGACTGTACTTCTACGACAACCAGGTCGTCGATATCGCCCGGAGTCTGCGGCCCAGCGCCCGGGGCGAGTTGGAGATCACCGACCTCAACCGTGCCTATCTGGAGTCCGGGAACCTGCACGTCGTCCGGCTCGACCGGGGAACCGCGTGGCTGGACACGGGGACCTTCGCCTCCATGGTCCAGGCCTCGGAGTACGTCCGTGTGGTCGAGGAACGCCAGGGCTTCAAGATCGGCTGTGTCGAGGAAGCGGCCTGGCGGGCCGGCCTGATCGACGACGCCCGGCTCCGCGAACTGGCCCAGCCGCTGCTCAAGAGCGGATACGGCCATTATCTGCTGGGCCTGCTGGAGGATCCCCGGTCCGTCGTCATGCCCCAGCCGGGCAGCGGATCGCGCCGGGAAGAACTGCTGCCAACCGGGCCGGGCGTTCCCGCGTGACGGCCGGCGGAAAGGAGTTGTACACGTGAGACCACTTCGCATCGAAGGGGCCTGGGTGGACACGCCCCAGGTTTTCACGGACGACAGAGGACGATTCCACGAGTGGTTCAAGGGCGAGGGGTTCCAGGATTCCATCGGCCAGGGGCTCCGGCTCGCTCAGGCAAACTGCTCGCGCTCCGTTCGAGGTACTGTCCGCGGTATTCACTTCGCGTCGGTCCCGCCCGGGCAGGCCAAGTACGTCACCTGCGTCAGTGGCGCGATCCTCGACGTCGTGGTCGACATCCGCACCGGCTCCCCGAGTTTCGGGGAATGGGAGGCGGTTCGGCTCGATGACACGACGCACCGCAGTGTCTATCTTTCGGAGGGACTTGGCCACGCCTTCATGGCGCTGGAGGACAACTCCACGGTCGTATATCTGTGTTCACAGGGATATGCGCCGCAACGTGAGCACGGCATCAACCCGCTCGACCCGAGGTTGGCTATTGCCTGGCCCGAGGGCGTCGCCATGCGGCTTTCTGAAAAGGACGCCGCGGCACCCACGCTGGACGAAGCCGAGAGGCAGGGCCTGCTGCCTTCCTTCGAGAACTGCCGCGGCTATCGCGGAGGGCTCGTGGGCAGCGCCTGAGGCAGGCGTGTCCCGCGAATTCGCACACGCCACCAAACGGAAGCCCGAAACGATATCGGTTGAGGCTGCTCGGGTGATTTGCCCAGCCCGCTGTGTGTTGGCTTCGCAAATTCCCGGCCGCGGTGAGCAAAGAATGTTCTAGTCCGTGGCCAATGGCACGTGACACGCATGCGAACGAAGCGCACCAAGTGCGCGCGCTTGCGGTTTGGTCCCTCCCAGTTGCTGAGGAAGGTTCTCTTGAACCGTAGAACGATCCGAAGTTCACGCTTGAGGTCAGCCACGCTGGTGTCGGCGAGCGCGCTTGCCATGGCGCTCAACGTCGCCCCGAGTACCGTCGCCATCGCCGACGCGATCGAGAGATCCAGCAGTCGTACAGTGATGGCGACGGACGATCCGAACGACGTAAGAACCGTCGAGGGGCACCGCAACGACCGTGGTCCGCGGGGTCACCAGGGTCCGAAGGGCCACGATGGCAAGCGAGGTCCGCAGGGCCCACAGGGCAAGCCGGGTCCGCAGGGTCCGCAGGGCCCACAGGGCAAGAAGGGTCACCAGGGTCCGCAGGGCCCACAGGGCAAGAAGGGACACCAGGGTCCGCAGGGCCCGCAGGGTAAGCAGGGCCCGCAGGGTAACCAGGGTGAGCAGGGTAACCAGGGTTTCCAGGGCAACCAGGGCCACCAGGGTGCACAGGGTAACCAGGGTGAGCAGGGCAACCAGGGTTTCCAGGGCAACCAGGGCCACCAGGGTGCACAGGGTAACCAGGGTGAGCAGGGCAACCAGGGCTTCCAGGGCAACCAGGGCAACCAGGGCAACCAGGGCCACCAGGGTGCACAGGGTAACCAGGGTGAGCAGGGTAACCAGGGCTTCCAGGGTAACCAGGGTCCGCAGGGCTTCCAGGGCAACCAGGGTCCGCAGGGCTTCCAGGGCAACCAGGGTCCGCAGGGCTTCCAGGGCAACCAGGGTCCGCAGGGCCACCAGGGTGCACAGGGTAACCAGGGCAACCAGGGTGCACAGGGCCACCAGGGTGCACAGGGCGCACAGGGTACGGTCGGCACCACCTACGTCGTGAGCGAGACCGGCACGCACTCGGTGACCGCGTCCTGCCACACCGGTGACTTCGCCACCGGCGGCGGTGCCCTGGCCACGAACGGCGACCTCATCGAGACCTTCCCGTTGGGCACCAACCCGCCCACCGGCTGGCAGGCCACCACCACCGCGAACAACGAGAACGACATCACCGCGTACGTGGTCTGCGTTCACCCGACGTAACCCTCGGGCGATCGCCGGTGCCGTAGCGGCCGCCGGCTTCACCCGCGAATGAGTGACAGTGCCCCGGGGCCTCGGCTCCGGGGCGCCGTCCGCGTTGTGCCCGCGCCCGCGACTTCGGCACCGGCAGGAGACCCCGGTGCCGAAGTCGCAGGCAGCAAGAAAATCGGAGAATGATGCGCATCCTCGTAACCGGCGGTGCCGGATTCATCGGTTCGGAGTACGTCCGGCGGCGGCTGGACCCGGATCCGACGGCGCGGATCACCGTCCTCGACAAACTCACCTACTCCGGCGTCGAGGAGAACCTGGCACCGGTGGCGGAACACCCGGGCTATGCCTTCGTCCGGGGCGACATCTGCGATCCGGACGTGGTCGACCAGGTGATGGCGGGCCACGACGCGGTGGTGCACTTCGCTGCCGAGTCGCACGTGGACCGGTCGATCGACGGGGCCGGTCCGTTCGTCCGCACCAATGTGATGGGTACTCAAGTGCTCCTCGACGCGGCCCACCGGCACGGCGTCGGCCGATTCGTCCATGTGTCCACCGACGAGGTGTACGGCTCGGTCAGCGAAGGCTCGTGGACCGAGGGGTGGCCACTGGCACCGAACTCCCCTTACTCCGCCTCGAAGGCCGGCTCCGACCTGCTGGCTCTTGCCTACCACCGCACCCACGGCCTGGACGTGGTCGTCACCCGGTGCACCAACAACTACGGGCCCCGCCAGTTCCCCGAGAAGGTCATCCCGCTCTTCATCACCAACCTGCTCGACGGGAAATCGGTCCCCCTGTATGGCGACGGCAGCAACGTTCGCGACTGGCTCCACGTCTCCGACCACTGCCGGGGCATCGACCTGGTCCTGCGCGGCGGCCGGGCCGGGGAGGTCTACAACATCGGCGGCGGAACCGAGCTGACCAACCACAAGCTCACCGGGCTGCTGCTGGACGCGGTCGGCGCGGGCTGGGACCGGGTCGAGTACGTGGCCGACCGCAAGGGCCATGACCTGCGCTACTCGCTGGACGACGGCAAGATCCGCGAGCAACTGGGCTACACCCCGCAGGTGTCTTTCACCGACGGCCTGGCCGCCACGGTCGACTGGTACCGCACGCACCGCTCCTGGTGGGAGCCGCTGAAGGAGAGGGCCGCGCTGCGATGAGCACGACCTGGCTGGTGACCGGTGCACACGGGCTCCTCGGGCAGGACGTGCTGGCCGAACTCGCCGCCGATCCGGACGCCGTCGTGACGGGACTGAGCCGGGAGCAGCTGGACATCACCGAGGCGGGGGCCGTCCGCGCGGCCGTCACCGGTCACCGCGTGGTCGTCAACTGCGCCGCCTGGACGGACGTCGACGGTGCCGAGCGGTCCGAGGCGGCGGCCACGGCCGTGAACGGCACCGGCGTCCGCCACCTCGCACACGCGTGCGCGGACAGCGGCGCCCTCCTGCTGCACGTCTCCACCGACTACGTGTTCCCCGGCGATGCCCGCCGACCGTACTCCGAAGACGCGCCGACGGGGCCTGTCAACGCGTACGGGCGAAGCAAACTGGCGGGGGAGCGGGCTGTCGTCGAACTGCTGCCGCGCACCGGCTACATCGTGCGAACCGCCTGGCTCTACGGCGCCCACGGCCCGAACTTCGTGACCACCATGCTCGAACTCGCCGCCCGGCGCGACACCCTGGACGTGGTGGCAGACCAGCACGGACAGCCGACCTGGTCCCGGGCGCTCGCCCGGCAACTGGCCGCCCTCGGCCGTGCCGCGCTGACCGGGTGGGCACCGGCCGGCATCTATCACGGCACCGCGGCCGGCCGCACCACGTGGTGCGGCCTGGCGCGTGAGGCCTTCCGGCTCAGCGGCCTCGATCCCGAACGGATCCGCCCGGTGGGCTCGGACAAGTTCCCACGTCCGGCCGCCCGCCCGGCCTTCGGTGTCCTCGGGCACGGCAACTGGCCGCGGGCCGGCCTCGTCCCCCTCGCTCCGTGGGACGACCAGCTGACGGCCGCGCTGAATGCACCCGAGTTCGCCGCCCTGGCCGCGGCGGCGCGCACGAGTACCCGGCGCACGTAGCAGACGCCCGGCGGAACCTCATGGTCCGCCGGGCGCCTTCGGAGTCACCGGGCCATCACCGGCTCACCGCGTCCCGGAACCCCTCCGGCACCTGGGAGAGGAGCTTGTGATCGACCGCGACGGCACGACGGAACGCATCGCCGGCCTCGCCCGTGCGGCCTTTCTCCGCGAGGAGCTGACCGAGTTGCAGATGGATCGCGGCCGCCTTCGGATCGGTGGCAGCGGCACGCCTGAGGAGTTCAATGGCCCGGTCGGGGTCACTCGATCTCAGCATGTGCGCCTCGCTGTAGAGAGCGGACATGAAGTGCGGATCGATTTCGAGAGCCTTCTCGAAGTCTGTCCGGGCGTCCGCCATCCTTCCGTACTGCTGATCGATGAGCCCGAGGCCGTACCAGGCGTTCTTGTTCCGGGGGTCCATTTCCAGGACGCGCCGGTAGTCCTGGGCAGCCCCAAGGGGATCCTGGTTGACCTGGCGCTGGAGGGCGGACCGCAGAAGCGCGTCTGCCGACTTGGCGTTCCCGGCCACTGAACCGGCCCTGGATCCCGACGGCCCGGCCGACGGGGAGTGAATCGCCCAGACGGCCACCCCGGTGGCAACCGTCGTGGCCGCGGCGAGTCCTGCCCACAATCTCGTACGTTTCACTGTGTCACTTTTCGTGGAGGGTGGCGGACGGATGGAGTTGGCCAGTCACAGGTGGTCGGCATCGACGTTACGAGGCAGCCCTGATGATGCGGCCGTTCGGCAGGCGCCCGGGCCGTTCAGACCACTCGAATGCACGAGCCGTCGTGATCGTGTCGGCCCAGCCTGTTTGCGTGGCTTTGAGCGGCTGGATTGGATGGCACCCGTGAAGTCAACGGTCTGTTTGAACATGATCGTCAAGGACGAAGCTCCGGTGATCAGGCGGTGCCTCGAATCAGTACGGCCCTTGATCGACACATGGGTCATCGTGGACACCGGCTCCACCGACGGCACGCAGGACATCATCCGCGACGTCTACAGCGACCTGCCGGGCGAACTGCATGAACGACCCTGGAAGGGGTTCGACGGCAGCCGTACCGAGGCGATCGAACTCGCCCGCGCCGCCGCGGACTACCTGCTCTTCATGGACGCCGACGACGTGATGGACGTGGCGCCCGGCTCTCGAATGCCGGAGCTGAAGCGCGACGCCTACTGGATCGGCGTCAGCAGCGGACGTATCAGATACCGGCGCCGCGCCCTGGTCTCGACCCGGTTGCCGTGGCGCTACGTCGGCGTCCTGCACGAGTACCTCGACTGCGGTTCGCAGTACACCCAAGGGAATCTGGAAGGCGCCACCATCGTCATCGTGGGCGGAGGGGGACGCAGCAGGGGCAAAAGCCCGCGGGAGAAGTACCTGGGAGACGCAGAGATCCTCCAGCAGGGCCTGATCAAGGAGCCTGACAACGAGCGTTATGTGTTCTACCTGGCCCAGAGCTGGCGCAGCGCCGGTGAGCTCGAGAAGGCGATCGAAGCCTATGACCGCCGGGCGGGCATGGGCGGCTGGGACGAGGAGGTCTTCTGCTCCCGCCTGTTCGCGGCGCAGTTCGCCGAAGAGCTGGGGCGGCCGCCGGCCGAGGTGATGGACCGCTACCTCGGTGCACACGAGAGCCGCCCCAAACGCGCCGAAGCGCTCGGGGAACTCGCGCGCTGGTGCCGTCTCAACGGGCAGCGCTGGCCGCTCGCCCACCTGTTCGCGCGAGAGGCGGCACGCCTCCCGTATCCGAGCGACGACCACCTGTTCGTCGCGTCCGACTGGTACGAGTGGCGCGCACTCGACGAACTCGCGGTGTCCGCCTACTGGGTCGGGGAGTACCAGGAAACGGAAGAATGCTGTGAACGCCTGCTGGCAGGCGGCAAGTTGCCCTCCGAGCACCGTGAGCGTGTGATCGAGAATCTCGAGTTCGCGCGACGCCACCTGCGCTCAAGGGAATTCGTCGGGGTCTGAGGCGGCAGGAGTCAGGCCCCCAGGACGTCAGAGGCGCCCGGTGGAACCTCATGGTCCACCGGGCGCCTGTTGTTCCGCGGGTCCTAGACCAGCAGCAGTCCGCCGCACCGGGCGGCGCCCTCCTTCATCGCGATCAGGTTGGCGACCACGTAGGAGATGTTGTTCTTCGAGTGCCACTCGGTCGGGAAGTAGGTGACCAGCCGGGAGGACTGGAACCGGGCCTCGAGTTCGGGAACCATGGACCGGTACTGGTCGTCGGTGTAGTACCAGAACGAGTTCTCGTTGTAGTGGGCGACGTGCGACGGGTCCTGGTACGCGCCGCGGCCGTCGGAGCTGGGCGTCAGACTGAGCAGCATGCCGCCGGGTGCCAGCAGCCGGTACAGCTCGTTGATCAGCGCCACCTTCGAGGGCACGTGCGGGAGGAAGTCCACCGCCCGCATCAGGCCGACGGAGCCGTCGGCCAGGTCCAGCTTCCCCGGCAGGGACGCGACGATGTCCACGTTCTTCCCCGGGACCCGGTCCACGCCCACATAGCCGGGCGGTCTGCGGTCGCCCGGTTGGAAGTCCAGCGCCAGCAGCCCGCGCCGCTGGGTCCAGGCGAGGGCGTTGGCCTCGATGTACTTGTCGTACAAGGCGACCGTTTCGCTCTGGATGTGGGCGTTGATCTCCGGATCGCGCTGGGTGTTCGCCGGGTGCACCCGCTGGAGGTACAGACAGCGGTTGATGTGGTGGAAGTCGCCGACGTGGAACAGGCGGCACATCAGGTCCTGGTCGTCCAGGACCGCACGGGTGGGGTCGTACCCGCCGGCCTTCTCGTAGCTCTTCCTGCGGAACGCCCGCACATGGTTGGGCGCGTACCAGATGTAGGCGACGTTGTGCGGGGTCGGCGCCAGGGAGATGGCCTGCAAGAACTTGCGGCCGTCGACCCTCACCTCCTCGTACTCCCAGCCGAACCTCGCGTCGAAGCGATCGTTGTCCCGCTTGCCGTTCTCGGTGATCTGCGCGGTGTTGCTGTAGACGAAGACGGCCTCGGGGTGGGCGTCGAACGCCTTGCCGAGCTCTGCCAGACACGCCTTCGCCAGCAGGTCGTCGTGGTCGAGTTCCACGAGGATCTCGCCCCGAGCCAGTTCACAGGCTCGGCGCTTCGTGGCTCCGACCCCCTGGACGTCGTCCGCGATCTCCACGCGGACCCGGTCGTCGGGGCGCTCGGGCCGCCACCGGGCACCATTGTTGAGCAGGACGATCCACTCCCAGTCCGGACAGGTCTGCGCCTGCAGCGACGCGAGACACTCATCGAGGAAACGGGGCCGGTGGCTGGGGGTGAAGACGGAGAACCTGGGTGTCGCGGTCGACGTCATCTGGTCTTCCCTGCGTGGCTCGATGTCGGTGCGGGGCGTACGGAGTTACGGAGGCGTTCCTGTGTCTGGGAAAGCAGTGCGGGATCGGCTGTGACGGCACGGCCGAATTGCGTCCCGGCCTCGCCGTCGCGGCCCTTGGAAATCTCCGCCGCACCGGCGGGCGCTGCCCACAATCGCCTACGCTTCACGTTGCCACATCTCGTGGAATGGAAAGGACGGACGGATGTGGTTGATCTCAACCGACCGTATTTCCGCCGACGTTACGAGGCCGTCTTGACAACGTCGCCATTTGGCAGGCCTGTGGGGCGTGCAGACCACTCGAATGTACGCAAGAAGGAAGGGGGGACGCGAGCTTTCACGGTGTGGGCTTGATCGGGGCGAGTGCGCGGTCGCGATGCGACCGGTGGTGATCGACCGCGGCGGAGTGGTGGCGCCGGCCGACGAGTTCGGCGAGGGTGAGAGCGAGGGCCGTGTTGCGCAGGCCGGCCGTGGCGCGTGGCGCGGTGCCGGTGTGGATCTCCGGGCAGCAGGACGGTCAACGCGACCTGACGGGCGCTTGCGCCGATTTGGGTAATTATGCGGCGAAACTCGGCATTTGTGAGGAGCTGCCCCGTAATCTTCGAGCGTCAGTCAATGTACGGGGAAGGAAGTGTGACCATGCCATTCAACCCGGGGGAGCAGGTCTACTTCGGCGGTGAGGGTGCCGTCGTGCTGGAGGACCACGGTGACGGTGGCTACCTGATCTCCAGTGGCTCGGCGCAGCTGCCGATCGTGGTCCCCGCCGACACCCTTGAGGACGCGCAGCGCAAGCCCGCCGCCAAGCGGCTGTTCACCCCCACCCCACCGCACCTGCTCTCCGTGGACGACTTCCTCGACGACCCGGACGAGGTGCGCAAGATCGCGCTCAGCGTCGGATACCACACCGGCGCGCAGTACTTCAAAGGTCTGCGCAGCGACCACCGGTTCCTCTGGCCCGGCCTGCGTGAGGAGTTCTCGCGGCTGCTCGGCACTCCGGTCACCGAATGGCTCAGCCACAACGCCAACGGCGTCTTCCAGCAGACCGCGCACGACGACCCGCTGGTCTGGCACCACGACGCGCAGAGCTACGCCGCCGCGATCTACCTCAACCCGAACCCGCCTGCCGGTGCCGGCACCAGTTTCTGGCGCGACAAGACCCACGGCTGCCGGCGTGCGCCCACCCACCCGAAGGAGGCGGTGCGCCTCGGCAGCCCCGAGGCCATCGAGGCCGCACGCTCGGTCGTCTACGACCCGTACAACCTTGAGCACGAGGACAACTGGGAGCTGATCGAGTCGATCTCCGGCCAGTACAACCGGCTGGTGATCTGGGACGCGAAACTCATGCACTCGGCCACGTCGTACGAGCACTTCGCCGGGGAGCACGGCACCCACCGCCTGGTGCAGCTCTTCTTCTTCGACATCAACATCTGAGCTTGACGTCCGACCGCAATCAGGGCTGGGGCGTCGTCGGGTGACGAGACGGTCGGGTGTGTTGTCGGCTTGACGGCGTTGGTGAAACGAGACGCGGCCTCGGATGGTCAAGGTGTCTGTCTGAAGTTGTTGATCGCAACCGAAGCCGCGTCCGTATTCCCTCCTCCCTGATCCCCGCCGTCACTCGCCGCCGCGACCGCCTGCCGGACACCTCCGACCAGGACGCTCACTGCTTGGTCGGCCTGGCCGGTGTCCTGGATCGCGTGCCCGACCCGGGCCGGGTCCGCGGCCGCCGCTACGGCTCGGGGCCTTGCTGGCGCTGTGCACCACGGCCGTGCCGGCCGGGGCCGCGACCCGGGTCGGCATCGTCCGCTTCGCCGCCGGACTCGACAGATCGTGCGCCGCCACCGCGTCCTGGCCACCGGCAAGCTCACCATCGAACGGGTTCACGCCGTCACCGACCTGACAGTGCATCAGGAACGCACTCGCGAGCACTGGGGCGTGGAAGCCCTGCACCACCTGCGCGACGTGACCCTGCGCGAAGACGCCTCGACGATCCACACAGGCACCCCGCCACGGCCGGCCTGCGCGACACGGCCCTCGCCCTCGCCGAACTCGCCGGCCGGCGCAATCACTCCGCCGCGGTCGATCACCACCGGTCGCATCCCGACCGCGGACTCGGCCTGATCAAGCCCACACCGTGAAAGCTCGCGTCCTGGGGATCACGGTGTTCACTGTGATCCGGTGTCGTGGATCCCGTGCCGCGGCCTGTCGGTTCGCCGTGGCTGTGCTGTTACCCGGCGGCGGGGAAGGCCGGCCCGGGTGTCATGGCGCCCGGTCTGCGTGTCGCTGCGGGTGCACGCGGACCGGGGCCGATCGGGAAGCCCTCGGCGGAGGGCTAATGGGCGGCGCCACTGAACTTCTGCGGTTCACTCTGCGTGGCAGCGGCATGGGCATCCATCCGCTCGGCCGCCAGGATCGCCACCGCCGTGTCGGCCCGGGAGGCGGCGACGACGAGCGTGCGCCCGGCGAGCGCGTGCGCCCGCTGGTGCAGCGCCGACGGCTCGCGGGCGGCGGCCACCGACGCGCGGGCCGGAGCACGGCCTCCTCCCAGTCGGGCCACCTGCTCGGCGAGCCGCTCGGCCGCGGTGTCCAGATCTGTGGAGGGGGTCAGTGCGCGCAGTTCGTCCGTGACGGCGAGCAGCGCCGCCAGATGGCCCGCGAGCTGGATGTCCAGCTCCTCCTCGCGGGAGCGGTGGGGGAAGTCGGAGGTGGTGCCGGCCATCGGGCTCCGGACGGACCTGCCGGAAGGCCCGGTGCGGATCGGTTCGTACATGGGATGGCCTCCTGTGCGCTGACAGAAGACATCCTAGCTTAGAACATGTCTAAAGTTGAGTCCGCTCGCGGAACCGGTCCGTAGAGGCACCGAACGTGAGCGTCAGTCCTGGCTGTAGCCGTCCAGGAAGGTGCCGATCCGCCCCACCGCGTCCCGCAGGTCGCCGACCGAGGGGAGTGTGACGACCCGGAAGTGGTCCGGTTCCGGCCAGTTGAAGCCCGTACCCTGGACGACCATGATCTTCTCGCGGCGCAGCAGGTCCAGGACCATCCGCCGGTCGTCCTTGATCTTGAAGACCGCGGGGTCCAGGCGCGGGAAGAGGTACAGCGCGCCCTTCGGCCGTACGCACGTCACGCCCGGGATCTGCGTGAGCAGCTCGTAGGCGACGTCCATCTGCTCCTTCAGCCGCCCGCCCGGCAGGACCAGGTCATTGATGCTCTGCCGTCCGCTGAGCGCGGCCACCACGCCGTGCTGGCCCGGCATGTTCGCGCACAGGCGCATGTTCGCCAGGATCGTCAGGCCCTCGAGGTAGGAGTCGGCGTGCGCGCGGGGGCCGGAGACGGACATCCAGCCCACCCGGTAGCCGGCCACCCGGTACGCCTTGGACATGCCGTTGAACGTCAGGGTCAGCAGGTCCGGCGCGACCGACGCGGTCGGGGTGTGCGTGGCGCCGTCGTAGAGGATCTTGTCGTAGATCTCGTCGGAGCAGACCAGCAGGTTGTGCCGGCGGGCGATGTCGGTCAGCCCCTTGAGCACGGCCGGGTCGTAGACCGCGCCGGTGGGGTTGTTGGGGTTGATGATGACGATCGCCTTGGTGCGGTCGGTGACCTTGCGCTCCACGTCGGCGAGGTCGGGCATCCAGTCGGACTGCTCGTCGCAGCGGTAGTGGACGGCGGTGCCGCCGGACAGGGAGACCGCGGCCGTCCACAGGGGGTAGTCCGGGGCCGGTACGAGGACCTCGTCTCCGTCGTCCAGCAGCCCCTGCATGGCCATCACGATCAGCTCGGAGACGCCGTTGCCGATGAAGACGTGCTCGACGTCCGTCTCGATCCCGAGGGTCTGGTTGTGCATGACGACCGCGCGTCGGGCGGCCAGCAGGCCCTTGGCGTCGCCGTAGCCGTGGGCCGTGGAGACGTTGCGGAGGACGTCCTCCAGGATCTCCGGCGGGCACTCGAAGCCGAACGCCGCCGGGTTGCCCGTGTTCAGCTTCAGGATGCGGTGACCGGCCGCCTCCAGCCGCATCGCCTCCTCGAGTACGGGGCCCCGGATCTCGTAGCAGACGTTGGCGAGCTTCGTGGACTGGATCACCTGCATGTCCGTGAGCTTACGGCCACGTGGCACCGATTGTGGGGAGTTTTCCATCACGTGAGACAGGGGATTTGATCGCTTTTGGTGTCAGTGGCGCTGTTCACCGGATCTCGTTGCGTTTCGGCCGGTATGCGGGCGTGGTCGTCTCAGTCGCGGTGGTGCAGGAGTGCGAAGCCGTCCTGCAGTGCCACCAGCTCGTATCCTCTCTGGCGGTCGGCCGTCAGGTGCTGCTGTTCGGCTTCGGCGCTCAGCGGGGCGCCCAGCCACCCTCGCGCTCCGGGCGGAGCCCAGGTGTCCACCATGATCCACTGGGGGTTGGGGCGGTTGCCTTCGGCGCCGTAGATGCTGACGCTCGTGCGGTTGGTCAGTTGGGGCACCAGATGGTCGGACGCCTGGACCGTGGCGCCGTCGGGGATGAAGTTCATCAGACGACGGGCGACGGCGACACGGGGATCGGTCCGCCAGGTGTCCGGCTGGAACAGCTGGAACAACGCGAAGCTCGGAAGGATGGCGAGGGTGATCGCGGCGGAGCCCGCGAGGTAACGCCGCAGACTGGGCCCGCTCGTCCCGCGCCGCACCAGGGCGTCGACGAACGCCGCGAACACGATCGGCATCAGGATGAGCGAGTAGTGGAAGCCGGTCCCCCAGTGCAGGCCGTTGTTGGACGCGAAGCGCCACACCAGGGTCGGCACGGCGACCCACAACAGGGGGGACCGCAGCGCCAGGAACAGGGTGGGGGCCAGCACCAGGAGGAGAGTCGTCACCTTGGTCTGCGGGGTGACGAGACCGATCGTGCCCCGGTGGAGCAGGTCCAGCAGGCCGCCCGCACCGCTTCCGGCCGTTCCCGGGGCGCCGGAGGAGCCCTGCAACAGGGACCAGTAGGCGAAGGACCCGTTCGGGCTGAACGCCGGCAGAATCACGAAGAGCGCGAGTGCCGCCCCGACGAGACCGACCGCGGCCGCGAACAGTCCGAGCCTGCGGTTGCCGCGCCGGGCGATGACGAGACCGATGGCGAGAACCGTGAGCCCGAGGTCTTCCTTCACGAGCAGGAGGGGCAGGGCCCAACACCCCGCGGCGACGAGCCGGTCGTTGCCCAGGGCGGTGAGTGAGAGGGTCAGGAGCGGCACGGCGAAGGCGACTTCGTGGAAGTCGTAGCCGACCGCGCTGGCGATTCCCCAGGACAGTCCGTAGCAGGCACCGATCACCGCGGCGGCCGGAACGCCAAGGGTCCGACGCGCCCAGAGAGCCAACGGGACCACGCTCACGGCGATCAGAGCGGCCTGCACGACGAGGAGGGTCTCCGCTCCCTGATACACCCAGTAGAGAGGCGCCATCAGCGCCAGGATGGGAGAGAAGTGATCCCCCAGGACGGGAAAGCCCTGCCCCTTCACTTCGGAGACCGGCAAATGCCCTTCCGCGTAGGAGCGGACGACCTGCTCGAAGATTCCCAGGTCGTAGCTGCTGGTGATCATCCGATGGTGGAGGTGCAGCGACAGCGCCGCGTACATCACGAAAAGCGTTCCCGCCAGGGCCCAGATCCACCAGATGCCGGCGAAGCGGCCTGAGTACGGTGATTCGGCCGCCTCCGATTTCTTGGACGACGACTGTGCGGGGACCGCTGCGCTTTTGGTGGACTGTGCTTGCATTGAGAGCCCTTCGGGGAACCGGAATTGGCAGCCATCAAGATGCCAGCCGTATGCGGTATTCGACTGTGACGCGGCGTCGACCAAACTCCCGTGTGGTCAGAATCCGCCGAATGGCCGCATGAGAGGGCGGTGCGCCCTCACCGGCCCCGCCGAGGCTCGGCGCGCTCCGTCTTCTGCCGACCGCCCCCGACTTCTTGTGGCCGACCCCTCACGCCATCACAATGCACATGACAAGACAGTGGGACCGGAAGATCTCCGGTCCCTCACGTCTGAAGAGGGGACCCCCACAGATGAACAAGCCTCTCCTTGCCGCGCTCGCGACCCTGGTGATCACCGGGGCGGGCATGGCACCCGCGGCCGCCGCCACCCAGACCAGCGGCGCGGCGTCCGCCCCTGCGAAGGGGACGGCCGGCGCGAGTCCCGCGCTCGCGGCCGTCGACTTCGCCGGCACCGTCGCGCTGAGCAACTGCTCCGGTTCGGTCGTCCGCCTCCCCGGCTCCGCGGACGCCGACCCGGCGCTCGTGCTCAGCAACGGCCACTGCCTGGAGACCGGCTTCCCGTCGCCCGGCCAGGTCATCGTGGGCCAGACGTCCAGCCGCACCTTCGGCCTGCTCAACTCGGCCGGCACCCAGGTCGCGACGCTCCGGGCGAACAAGGTCGTCTACTCGACCATGACCGACACGGACGTCACGATCTACCAGCTCACCAGCACCTACGCGCAGATCAGGAGCTCCTACGGCATCAACGCGCTGGCCCTGAGCGACACCCACCCGGTCGCCGGCACCGCCATCAAGGTGGTCTCCGGCTACTGGAAGCGGATCTACAGCTGCAACATCGACGGCTTCGTCTACCGCCTGAAGGAGGGGAACTGGACCTGGAAGGACTCCGTCCGCTACACCTCCGCCTGCGACACGATCGGCGGCACCTCCGGCTCGCCCGTCATCGACACCGCCACCGGCAAGGTCGTCGCCGTCAACAACACCGGCAACGAGAGCGGCGGCCGCTGCACCGTGAACAACCCGTGCGAGGTCGACGCGAGCGGCACCATCACCGTCCGGCGGGGCATCAACTACGCCGAGCAGACCTACCAGATCCCCGCCTGCTTCGGCACCGGCAACCAGCTCGACCTGACCAGGAGCGGCTGCACCCTGCCCAAGCCCTGACCGGAGAAGCACAGGGCGGGGCGGGCGGCCGGCACTAGGTCCGGCGGACCGCCCGCCCCGCCAGTACGTCGGTGCGCCGGCCGTCCTCGATCACGAACCGGCCGTCGATCAGGACGTACGGAATCCCCGTCGGCAGCGCGCGCGGCCGTTCGAAGGTCGAGCCCGGCGCGACCGTGGCCGGGTCGAACAGGACCAGGTCGGCCCGGTACCCCTCGCGGACCACACCCCGGTCCGGCAGCCGCAGCCGGGCCGCCGGGCGCCCCGTGAGGTGCGCGACGCACTCCTCCAGCGACAGCACGCCCAGCTCCCGTGCGTACCGGCCGAGGTATTGCGGGAAGGTGCCGTAGGCCCGTGGATGCGGCTTGGTGCCCCGCAGGATGCCGTCGGAGCCGCCGGTGTGGACGCGGTGGCGCATGATCGCCCGGACGTTCTCCTCGTGGCCGACGTGCTGGAGGACCGTCGTGCCCAGCCGGTCCTCCACCAGCAGCCGCCGGGCGGTGGTCCAGGGCTCCTCGCCGCGCCGGGCCGCCGCTTCCCGGACCGTCAGACCGACGTACCCGGCGAGCGCGGGGACGGTGACCCCGGAGATCTCGATCGTCTCCCACTCCACCGGGACCCCGTGGCAGCCGTCCGAGCCGGTCACCTCCAGGTGCCGGCGGATCCGCTCCGCGGTGTCCTCGTCGGCCAGCCGCCCGAGGACCGCCTCCGGGCCGCCCTCGCCCGCCCAGCTCGGCAGCAGGGCCACCAGGGTGGTGCAGCCGGGGGTGTAGGGGTACGTGTCCAGGGTGATGTCGGCGCCGGCGGCGAGCGCCTCGTCGAGGAGGGCCAGCAGTTCGCCGGCGCGGCCCTTGTTCGGGCCGAAGTTCATGGTGGCGTGCGCCAGGTGCAGCGGGCAGCCCGCCTCGCGCGCGAGCCGCACCGTCTCCGCGTACGCCTCCAGGGCTCCGGCGCCGTAACTGCGGTGGTGCGGGCAGTAGTAGCCGCCGTGCGCCGCCACCACCCGGCACAGCTCGGTCAGTTCGGCGTCCCCCGCGTACA
Organism: Streptomyces sp. NPDC001231; assembly: GCF_042896885.1. NCBI lineage: Bacteria > Bacillati > Actinomycetota > Actinomycetes > Kitasatosporales > Streptomycetaceae > Streptomyces > Streptomyces sp. NPDC001231. Next base: position 176,358 of record NZ_JBIAXS010000004.1, on the reverse strand, counting down.
TCCCGGGGGTGTAGGTGAGCCCGGCGGACATGCCGACCGCGCCCTGCTCCATGCCCTCGGCGACCAACCGCCGCATCCGGTCCAGCTCTTCGGGCGTGGCCGCACGGTCCTCCCAGCCGACGGCGAGCGCGCGGACGGTGCCCTGCGGGACCAGGTAGGCGGCGTTGACGGCGATGCCCTCGCCGTCGAAGCCGTGGTCGAGCCGGTCCAGGTACTCGCCCACCGAACGCCAGGTGAAGTCGATGTCGTCGCCGTCGCCGTTCCAGCCGCTGATCGCCCGGCGCACCTCGGCGAGGGTGCGGTCGTCGACCGGCGCGTACGACAGCCCGTCCTGCCCGACGACCTCCAGCGTGACGCCCTGCGCGGCCTTCGCGCTGTGGTCGGGGTCGCGCAGCAGGGCGAGGTCGCTGTGGGCGTGCATGTCGATGAAGCCCGGGGCCAGAACCAGGCCCTCCGCGTCCAGCTCCCGCCGTGCCCGCGGGCGCTGGCAGCCGGCCGCCGCGGCCTCCTTGACGACGGAGACGATCCTGCCGTCCTTGACGGCCACGTCGGCGCGGTAGGAGAAGGCGCCGGTGCCGTCGGCCACGTCCGCGTCCCGGATGACGAGATCGGCGTAGTCGGCGAGCTCCACCGGGTCCATGGCGGCGCCTCCCGAAGCCCCTAGAAGAACGTACGGACGTATTCGACGACGGTACCGTCCGCCTCGGCCACCGGGATGAGCGGCCACTTGTCGAAGGACGTGCACGGGTGGGAGAGCCCCAGGCCGACCCAGTCGCCGACCTCCAGCTCCGCCCCGGAGGCGGTGCTCAGCCAGGCGTGCTGGTCGGACAGGCCGGTGACCTCCACCCCCGTCGCCGGGCGTTCGACGCCGTCCCGGCGCACCACCTGGGCGATGGGCAGGTCGAGGTCGTAGGCAGCGTCCCGCTTGCCCGCGTTGGCGAAGGCCTGTTCGGGGCTGGGGCGGGAGACCACCTGCGCCCAGAGGCGGAAGGCGGGCTCCAGGGCGCCCTCCGCGGGGACGCGGTTGAAGGGCGTGATCCTGCGGTAGTGCCCGTCGTCGTGCGAGACGTACGCGCCCGAGCGCAGCAACTTCAGTACCGGCAGGGAGAGTTCGGGGATCCCGGTGAACACCTCGGCCACCGCGTCGAACCAGGCGCTGCCGCCCGCGCTCACCACGATCTCCTCTGTGCGCGCGAACTTCCCGGCCTTGTCGAGGTCCACGGCCAGGGCGACGAGCCGGGCCAGCCACGCCCGCACCCGCTCCGGGTCGGCCTGCGGCACCTCGCCCTCGTAACCGGCGACCCCGACGAGACGCAGGGTGTCCGCGGCCGCCACCGCGTCGGCGACCGCCAGGCACTCGGCCTCCGTGCGCACACCGGTCCGCGCGCCCTGCCCGGCTCCCAGCTCGACGACCACGTCCACCGGACGGGCGGCCCCCTCCAGCGCCTCGTCCATCAGCCGCACCCCGCGCACGGAGTCGACGTAGCAGACGAAGCGGAAGGAGGGATCGGCGGCCAGTTCCGCGGCGACCCAGCGCAGGGCCGCCGGGTCCACCAGCTCGTTGGCCAGGAAGACCCGGCTGATGCCGAACGCCCGGGCCACGCGCACCTGGTGGGGCACCGCGAGCGTGATGCCCCAGGCGCCGTGCTCCAGCTGGCGGTGGAAGAGCTGCGGGGCCATGGACGTCTTGCCGTGCGGGGCGAAGGCGAGGCCGTGGCGGGCCGCGTAGGTCTCCATCAGCTTCAGGTTGTGCTCCAGGCGCTCCGCGGAGAGGGCGAGCACGGGCGTGCTGAAGCCGTCGGTGAAGAGGTTGCGGCGCTGGGCGGTCAGCTCGCCGACGGTCAGGCCGTCCGCGTCCGGCGGGAGGCCCTTGAAGCGGTGGTCGACGCGTTCCTCGGCCAGCCGGGCGAGCGCTTCCGTGCTCATCGAGCTCCCTTCAGAATCGTTGCAATGTGTGCAACGGTCATTGCGTACAGTGCTTGTCGGTGTCTAGCATCTCGCCGAAGTCGGGTCAATGTCCGCGGCCCGCCGGGTCGATGCCGGCGCCCCGGACCCCGAAGGGAGTCACCATCGTCGACGCCGCCCACGGAACGTCCGGCGCGCCCGCCGTCGTGGACGTCGTCACGCTCGGCGAGTCGATGGTCACGTTCCCGCCCTCCCGTCCGGGCCGCCTGGCCGGCATGCCCTCCTTCGAGTGGGCCGCCGGCGGTGCCGAGCCCGATGTGGCCTGCGCCCTCGCCGCAGCCGGGCGCCCCGGCACCGCGCCCACCGTCCCCGGCGACCTCGCCACGCCTCCCGCCCGGCACCACGCCGGCCGGCCGGCCGTCCTGGGCGAGGCGGCGTGGGGAAGACTGCGACTCGGCCCCGGCCGGACGGGCTCCGCGCAAGGGGCCGAGGAGGAGGTACGTACGCCATGAGCCAGACCGTCGACCGGGCGCTGAGCATCCTGCCGCTGCTCGCCGAGGGTCCCGCCGACCTCGGGCGGGTCGCCGACCGCCTCGGCGTCCACAAGTCCACCGCGTTGCGGCTGCTGCGCACCCTCCACCAGCACGGGCTCGTCCACCGCCAGTCCGACCAGCGCTACCGGCTCGGCGCCCGGCTCTTCGCCCTCGCCCAGGAGGCGATGGAGAGCCTCGACGTGCGCGAGATCGCCCATCCCCACCTGCTGGGCCTCGGCGAGCAGTGCGGGCACACCGTGCACCTGGCCGTCCACGAGGACGACGAGGTGCTCTACATCGACAAGGTGGACAGCCGCTACCCGGTACGCATGTACTCCCGGATCGGCAAGCCCGTCGCCATCACCGTCGCGGCCGTGGCCAAGCTGCTGCTCGCCGACCTGTCCGAGGCCGAGCGGCGCGTGATCGCCCAGAGGATCGACTACCCCATGTACACGGCCCGTTCGACACCGAACGCCGCCGCCTTCCTGAAGGAGCTGGCGACGGTGCGCGAACAGGGCTGGGCCGCCGACCTCGGCGGCCACGAGGAGTCCATCAACTGCGTCGCCGCGCCCATCCGCGGCGCGGACGGCCGGGTGGTCGCCGCGATGTCGGTCTCCGCGCCGAACGTCGTCGTCACCGCCGACGAACTCCTCGCCCTGCTCCCGCTGGTGCGCCGTACCGCGGACGCCATCAGCGACGAGTTCTCCGGCAGAAACCCAGTGAAGGACCCCGTATGAGCGACACGACGGCCAAGATCGCCCTCACCCCCGCGACGCACACCACCCCGCCCGCGAAGTTCTCCCACGGGGTGCGGAAGGGCAACATCCTCCAGGTCGCCGGCCAGGTCGGCTTCCTGCCCGCCGAGGAGGGCGTGCCCCCCACCCCGGCCGGCCCGACCCTGCGCGAGCAGACCCTCCAGACCCTCGCCAACGTCAAGGCGATCCTGGAGGAGGGCGGCGCGACCTGGGACGACGTGATGATGATCCGCGTCTACCTCACGGACGTGGACCACTTCGCGGAGATGAACGACCTCTACAACACGTACTTCGAGGAGCAGGGCCTCACCCAGCCGCCCGCCGCCCGCACCACCGTCTACGTCGGCCTGCCCGCGGGCCTGCTCATCGAGATCGACGCGCTCGCCGTGCTCGGCTGACGCGTCTTGGCCATCTTCGTATAACGAAGTCGGGGCTGGTTGTGTCCGGCACAGGTTCGTCGACCATACTGCCCGCTGTGGAGCAGCGCATAGGTTCGAGCAGCCAGCCCCTGAAGGCCGAGCCCGTGAAGGGTGCCGGGTTCGACCCGGCCCACATCCCCGGGCTCACCGCACCCGCGACGGCGGAACCGGAGGACGCCCGGCCGCGGCAGGCCGAGCAGCCGCCGGCCTCCGAGCCGCCGTCGGCCGCGGAGGCGGTCACGGACGACGCCGGGACCGCCGGGAAGGCGGAGCGGCAGGAGGAGGAGCGGTCGGAGGAGCGGCAGGAGGAAGTCGTCGACGGTCCGGTCTTCGAGGCCGCCGACCGCCGGGCCCGCATCGTCGCCGACCACAGGGGCGTAAGCCTCTGCCTGGACGACCAGGAGTGCGAGTTCCGCTGGGACGAGATCGGCGCCGTCGAGACGGCGACCCCCCGTTTCGGCAAGCGGTTCACCATCACCGTCCACACCCCGGACCGGCGCTGGTACCCCATCGAGATCGAGGCCCCGGCCAGGGCGCGCTTCGATGAATGGGAGACGCGACTGGACGCGGTCCTGGACGCGTACTTCGAGGACGGCGCGGCGGACGAGGACGGCACCGCCGACAAGGACGACGCCGCCGACAAGGACACGGCGGACGAGTCGCCTACCGGCGACGCCTGACCCCGACGATCCCGACCCCGGCGGTACCGGGCCCCGGTGACTGCCGGGGCCCGGTACCACGTCGGAGATCAGCCCTGCGGATGCCACCTCGGGTCGGTGGCGATCGCCTTCAGCTGCTTCATGGTGAGCGCCGGCTTCTCGCGGGTCGCCGGAGTGTTCTGCGCCCCGGAGTTGAAGGCGCTGATCACCACGCGCCGGCCGTCGGGCCGGATGGTGTCCACGCTCCACAAGACGATCCCGGAGATGCCCTTCTCGCCGGACTGCCGGCGCGTGACCACCTTGGTGCCGTCGGACAGGACCTCGGCGTCCGGACCGAACAGCTCGTCATCGACGTCGCCCCGCGTGTCCAGCTGGACGTTGACCTGCACGAGGCTCGTGCCCCTGCCGTCGTCCAGGACGACGTAACCGAAGCCGTCGTCGTGCGGACCGCTCTTGCTGACGATCTTGATCCCGGGCGGCACCAGACGGCTGAGCACCGCCGAGATCGAGCCGCCGGGGGTGAGCGGCCCCGGGTCCGGCTCGGCCGGGCGGTCGCCGAGGGGCATGGCGTCGGCGGCCGCACGCAACTCGTGCGCGGTGGCGAGCGCCTTCAACCGAGGCAGGTCAAGGGGTGGTTGCTCCCGGGAGACGGGCGAGTCCTTCTCGGTGGCGCTGTTCCACTCCTGGATGCCGATGTGCCCGCCCGCCGGCGTGACGAGGTCGGCGGTCCACCGCTTCGTGCCATTGCGGCTGTTCGGGTACTCGTACCCCTTCAGGAGCATGAGGGCGGAGCCGTCGGAGAGCTTGGTGGAGGTGCAGGAGTCGTAGACGATGAACAGCTTGTCCGGGCACTGGGTGGTCTGGCGGGCCTCCTGGCTCCCCGGCTGCACACGGTTGAGGTACACGGCGACGGCCGCCTTGCCCCCGCCGTCGTCGTACACGACGCTGGCGTAGGAGTCGTGGTCCGTGCTGCCTCCGTCCTTGTTGCTGATCCGCCCCTTGGGAAGCAGCGTTTCGAGGGTGCGGACGAGCTCGTCGCCGGACATCACGGTCGCGGCGGTCGTCTCCAGGGCGGTGGTCTTGGGGGCGGTGGCGCCGGCCCGTGCCGAGGGTCCGGCGGCCGCGGACCGCTGTCGTACGCCGTCCCCCTGGCCGCCGGGAAGGAGCAGGGCCCCGCCCAGCCCGACGAGCGCCACCGCGGCCGCACCGCCCACGACGGCGGCGGCCCGCCGTCGCGAACGCAGCCGCCGCCCGTGCGCTTCGCCGCGGGCGGCCAGCGTCTGCTGGTCGGTTCCGAACGTGGTGCCGGTGTCCCGCAGGACGTCGGCGAGCCGTTCCTCGAAGGGGTCGTGGTCTGCATCAGGCATGGCGAACCGCCGTTTCCGCATGGGTGGTCGTTGATCCGGTCGTGGGCGGGAGCAGGTCAGAGACTCGCGTACTCGGCGAGCGAGTCGCCGAGCAGCGCACGCAGCCGGGCGAGGGCGCGGACGCACCGGGTCCGGACGGCGGCCGAGCTGGCGTTCAGCGCGGCGGCCGTCTCCTCGATGCTGCGGTCCTCCCAGTACCGCAGGACGACTACCGCCCGGTCCTTGGCGGACAGCTGTCCGAGTGCTTCCAGGAGGGTCAGCCGCAGCGGCGCGTCGCCGCCGCTCTGCGGCTCGGGCATTTCGGGAAGGACGTCGGTGGTGCGTTCCCTGCGGCTGCTGTGGCGACGCCGGTGGGCGAGGAACGCGCGGGTCAGGACGGTCTGGGCGTACGCGGCCGGGTTGTCGGCGCGGGAGATCCGGCCCCAGCGGAGGTACACCCGGCCGAGGGTCTCCTGGACGAGGTCCTCGGCGAGATGGGTGTCACCGCCGGTGAGCAGACAGGCCGACCGGTACAGATGCCCGGCGCGTGTCACCGCGAACTCCTGGTACGCGTCGGTCCAGTCGTTCCGGTCCTGCCCCATGTGCCCTCCTTGTGTTCCCCGCGCGTTCCGTGGCCCCCCGAACGCGCCCCCACCTCATTGATGCGGTGAAACCCCCGGAATGTTTCACGGGACTTCGGCGCGGGCGGGCGGGAACGCCGAACGGCTGCCGCCGCGCCCCCGGAGGAGGGCGTGACGGCAGCCGTGAAGGGCTTCCGTGGCGTTACGGCAGGGCGTGCACGTGGGGGCCCACGGTGTTCGACCAGGCGTTGCCCGCCGTCGCGTCCCAGTTGGTGGACCAGGTCATGGCGCCGCGCAGGGCCGGGTAGGTCTTCGAGGGCTTGAAGGAACCGCAGTTGGTGCCCTTGGCCAGGCAGTCCAGGGCGTTGTTCACCACCGTCGGCGAGACGTAGCCGCTGCCCGCGCCCCTCGTGGAGGCGGGGACGCCCAGGCCGACCTGGGACGGGGCGAGACCGCTCTCCAGCTGGATGCAGGCGAGGGCGGTGAGGAAGTCGACCGAGCCCTGGCTGTAGACCTTGCCGTCGCAGCCCAGCATGGAACCGCTGTTGTAGTACTGGGTGTTGACGACCGTGAGGATGTCCTTGACGTTCAGCGCGGTCTGGAAGTAGCCGGCCGACGTGGACTGCATGTCGATGGTCTGCGGGGCCATCGTGAGGATCAGCGACGGGCCCGCCTTGCCGGACAGGGCGCGCAGGGCCTGGGTCATGTAGGTGGCGTTCAGGCCGTTCTCCAGGTCGATGTCGACGCCGTCGAAGCCGTACGTCTGCATCAGCGAGTAGACGGAGTTGGCGAAGTTGGTCGCGGAGGCCGAGTCGCTCACCGAGACGGTGCCCGTCTCACCGCCGACCGAGATGACGACCTTCTTGCCGGCGGCCCGCTTGGCCTTGATGTCCGCCTTGAACTGGTCGACCGTGTAGCCGTTCAGGCCGGCCGAGTCGAGGGTGAAGTTCACCGCGCCCCGGGTGGCGGTCGCGTCGGCGAAGGCGACGGCGATGATGTCGTACTGCGACGGCACGTCCGAGATCTTCTGGACCGTGGCGCCGTTGTTGAAGTTCTGCCAGTAGCCGGTCACCGCGTGCTTCGGGAGGCCGCCCCCGCCCCCGCCGGAGGACGCCGTCGTGCCCGTCACGGCCGCCGACCTCGCCGACTCGCCCGCCGCGTTCGTCGCCGTCACCTGGAAGGAGTACGAGGTTGCGGCCGCGAGACCGGTCACCGTCGCCGACGTGCCGCTCACCGCGGTCACCTTCGAGCCGTCCCGGTAGATGTTGTAGCCGGTGGCACCCGAGACCGTGTTCCAGGACAGCGACACCGACGAGGACGTCGTGCCCGTCACCCCCAGGCCGCCCGGCGCGGACGGCACCGTCGGGGCCGGGTCACCGCCGCCGCCCCCGTCGGGGCCGAAGACGGAGACGTCGTCGGCGAAGTACGCCGCCTGCCCGTACCAGCCGTGCAGGTACACCGTCACCGAGGTCGTCGAGGAGCCGGTGGTGAAGGTGGTCGAGAGCTGCTTCCAGCTCGCCGAGTCGGGCGTCCAGGTGGAGACATCCGTGGTGCCCGTGCCGGTCGCGCCGAGGTAGGTGTACCCGCCCTGCACCCATGCGCTCAGCGTGTACGTCGAGTTGGGCTTGACCGCGACCGCCTGGGTGCACTGGGCGTTGTCCAGCCCGGCCGGTGTGGCCTTCAGCGCGGCGGAGCCGCCGTGCACGGGGGAGGAGACGGTCGTACCGCTGCCGGCCGAGCAGGACCAGTTGCTCAGGCCGGACTCGAAGCCGGCGTTCTTGGCGTTGTTGACGTCCGCCGCCGACGCCTGGCCGGCCCCGGCGAAGGAGAGGGCGAGGGCGGCGGTGACGGCTCCCGACCACAGGCGCAGCCGTCCTGTTCTGGGTCCGGGCATGCCTGGTACGCGGTCCACTGGGGCCTCCGGTGGGGGAGAGGGGGTGAAGGGGAGGGCAGGACAAACGGTGGCCACCGCTTGGCGTACAAGTTGGTCCAGACCATTTGGCTTGTCAAGAGGTCCAGACCAAAGTCGCCTCCGGTCCAACGCCCCTGTCCCGCGCTCCCGTTACGGCCGCGCCTCTTCCTGTCGGCGCTCCAGCAGGAGGCCCAGCGCGCACCCGGCCAGCAGCACCCCGGTCGACATCCACATCGCCAGGGACGACAGTCCCGCACGCTCCCAGTGCAGCGACACCGTCAGCAGCTGCGCCGCCACCGGAACCGCGCACGCCGCCACCGCGTGCCGCGCGGGGATCTCCCGCCACGGTGCCGGATGCACCCGCGCCGCGGCCCAGGTCGCCAGCACGACGCACACCAGGTTCGGCAGGTGGACCAGTGCCAGCGCGGCGCCGAACGAGCCCACGCCCCGCGGGCCGACCAGATTCCCGTACAGCAGCGTCATCTGCGCGTACTCGGTGACGACGAGTACCACCACGCCCACCGCCCAGGCCCGGACCAGCGGCATCACAGGAGCCCTGCCTCCGTCCCCACCACTAGTGCACCCGCACCGAGTCGATGATCCCGCGCAGGTCCGCGGACGACAGCACGCCCCGCGCCGCGTCGATCCGGATCGCGAAGGTCCGGTCGGTCGAGTCCAGGCCCGTCAGGATCACGCCCCGGATCGGCGTGCCCTTGGGCGGGTCGCCGTCCTCGCCGGTCGACTCGAAGGTGAAGTCGATCCGCTTGGCCTGCTCCGTGCCGGCCGGCTTCACGTCCTTCTCCCCCTCCACCTTCGCGCCCATCCGGATCCCGGCCTCGGCGGCGATGGCGGCCTGCTCCGCGGAGTCGGCCCGGGTGAAGTCCAGTTGGACGGTGATGATCGAGACCGTCCGCCCGGACTCCTCGCGTACGGCCGCCGCCGCGTTGTACTTGCCGCGCTCGGCCGCGCTCTGCTCGACGTAACCCCCGGAGCCCGCGGGATACGACACGGAGACGCCCTTCGTGCTCAGCGTGCCCCAGCCGTCCGGCACGGAGGCGGAGCCCGCGTCGCCCTTGCCGCAGCCCGTGAGGGCGGCCGCGGCGGCGAGCAGGCCCGCGATCAGCAGTCGTGTCCTCATCGGAGCACCAGCCCTCCTGTCGGCGAGATCACTTGGCACAGTAGCTGTAGGGGACGTAGGACCGGCGGTCTCCGTTCGGAGCGCCGAGGAACCGGGCGTCCGTGAGGGTCTCCGCCTTCTGCTCGGTGCTGACCGACAGGCCGAGGCTGAGCCCGAGGTTCAGCTCGAAGCCGTACTCGGCGGCGTTGACCTGGCCGGTGTACGTCATCCTGCTGGACGTGCCCTTGTCGAAGACCAGTTGGCCGAAGGGGTCGTCGGCGCCGGGCCGTCGGGTCGGCGCGTGGTCGTCGAACATGTACTGGAAGGGCGTCATCAGCTGCTCGTCGGTGCCGCTCAGCCACTGCTCGGCGACGGCCCGGTCCCGGTCTCCGGCGGGACCGGGGTCGAAGCTCAGGGAGGTGGTGACGACCTCGATGCCGGTGGAGCTGTCGGTGCCCTTCCCGCTGACCCCGCCGCCGCGCTCGTCCTTGCCCGGCTTGCCGTTGCCCCCGCCGATTTTGGCGCCGTCCTTCTGACCGCCCTTCTCGACGGTGCGGGTCATGTTGACGCCGACCAGTTTGCCGGTGGACTTGTCGTAGGTGACGGTGATGGTGCCGGTCCGGGTGGTGGAGGCCGAGGCGTCGCCCTTGATCGGGCCTGCCTCGTAACTCGCCTTGGTGCCGTACTCGATCGACGAGGAGTACGTGTACGACTTGGTGTTCTTGTAGGCGTTGTCGGTCCAGGTGATCTCGGGGGAGTACTTGAAGTTGCCGCCGAGCGCGGCGCTGAGCTTCTTGTCGTCGCCCGCCGAGATCTTCAGGCCGGCCGCCGCGGACGCCTCCAGGCCCACCTTGCCGTAGGTGATCTTCCGGTTGTCGCCCAGCGCCTTCTTCACCCGGTTCTCCGTGTCCTCCTCGTCCTTGAGCGGACCGGTGCCGAAGAGGTAGAGGATGCTGTCGCCGAGGCTCGCGTCCGCGCCGCCCGGCGACTGGCGCCGCATCTGGTACATCTGGAGCTTCTCGACGTCGTCGCGGAACCTGCGCGCCTCCTCGGGGCTCTCGAACACCCACGTGTCGCCGTTGGTCACCTTGATCCCGGCGCCCAGCTCCACCTTGTCGGTGCCGGCCTTCCCCAGCTTCAGCCCGGGCTTGAAGTCCTTCTTGGCGCCGACGGAGGCCACGTCCGTGAAGGTGAGGTAGACCAGTTCGTCCTGGTCGTCGACCTTGCCGTCGTGGTTGACGTCCGTGTGCGCCGTGAGGTGCTGCTCCTGGAAGCCGTACTCCTTGCCGATCTCCCAGAACAGGATCTTCGCCTTGGAGCCCGCCTTGTCGCTGACCGTCGAGACCTGGCACAGCGCCGGCTCGAAGTCGGCGTCGGTCAGGGCCCGGTCGTCCCCCTGTGAGCTTCCGCCGCCGCAGTCCGTGCCGCCGGTGACCTTGCAGATCTCGGCGGCGATCCCGTCGTGGACGGTCCGGCCGATGCCGGTGGCGCCGATGCCGAGCACGACGGCGACGACGACCACGACCATGCCGAGGTACTCGGTGGCGGTCGCGCCCGAGTCGTCGTACCCGTACGTTCTCCGGCACGTCCGTCTGCCGCCCCCGCGAGCCATGCCGCACCCCTCCTCGCACCGTGGCAAGCGCCATTCCGGTCGGCGAGCGTAGGTGCGGGCGACGCCGGGCGGCGTGGGCCCGCGGGCCCAAACCCGGGCCCACGGTCAACGAGTTGCGTCCGGCCCATGCTTTCGGGTCGGGTCGGGATGCTCAGCCTGCCCCGGTTTGAAATGACTTGCGCAAGGAGAGTTGGCGGCCAGGTACAGAATCGCTGTTCTCCGGTCACAGGGGCGTGGATACAGTGCTGAGGTGGTCACGCAGTGAAGTCAACTCGGTGTGCCGGATGACCACCGGCGGGCCGACAGGCGTCTAACGGGGAGCTGCGCGTGTCAACTGCCATTGCTGTGACGAGTGCCGACATGGCGCTGCCCGCGCAGGACGAGCGGACCGTGCCCGCCGTCGTCCTGAAGGACCTGGACCGGCAGCCGCTGGAGCAGACGCTCGACGCCATGAAGGCCCTGATCGACCACCACGGGCACGTCGTCGTGGTGTGCTCGGACGCCGTCCCCAGCGGTGTGGAACGGCGGCTGCACACCGTCCGCTCACTGCTGGAGAGCGACCGCATCGCCCTGTTCCGGCCCGACCTGCCGCCGCTCGGACTCGCCGTCCTCGCCCGCCAGTTGCGTCAGCTCGCCTCCTGCGACCTCAGCCCCGGAGTGCTCGCCTCGGCCGGCCGGCTGCTCACCCACTACATCCACGCGGGCGCCGTCCTGGCCTCGGTCGCGCGCCTCGACCGCGTCCCCGTCGGTCTCAAGGCGCACGCCAAGTCCTGGGTTCCGGGCAGCCAGTTCGGCGTGATCGCCCACCCGGAACCGCAGCTCGTCCGGATCGGCCCCGAAGCGACCCTGGCCGGGCCGGACTTCGGGAGCTGGATGCTGCTCGCCAAGGGCCAGCTCCAGTCCGACTGGGTCGGCTCCACCCTCGCCCCCGCGTGGAACGCGCTGGGGCTGCGCGAGATCGGCCTGCCGGCCGAGTCGGCCACCTGGTGGGGCACCGGCAAGCTGATCGAGTTCTGCACCTACCTGCCCGACCTGTCGGTGCTCTACCAACTGGTCACCTCGGTCCGCCAGGGTGTGTGCCACTGGTGCGGCATCGACGTCATCGGAGACCGCTGCGTCTTCTGCTCGGCCACCCCACCCGTCCCCGAGAGCCGGACACCCACCGGATGAGTACCTGAACCACCGGCACCACCGTCATTCGATTCCGCTCGACTTCGCCGACCGATATCCCAATGAGGTTGCACGGTTCATGAACTCCCGTCAGCGCCGCGGCGTGATACTCCTGATCCTGTCCGTCATCTGCGCCCTCGCCGCGTTCGCGGGCGTGCTCTCCGTCATCAGCGACGTCAAGTCCAGAGTCGGACCGGAGGTCGCCGCCTACCAGCTGCGCACCGACGTGGCGCCGTACACGACGCTGAGCACGGGCCAGTTCGAGAAGGTCAAGATGCCCAAACGGTGGCTGTCGCCGAACGCCGTCACCGACCTCGGGCAGATCCAGGGCAAGATCGCGGTCACCACACTGCGCAAGGGCTCCCTGCTCCAGAGCGACATGATCGTGAACCAGCCCGCCCTGCAACCGGGGCAGCAGGAGGTCGCCATCATGATCGACGCGGCGACCGGCGTGGCCGGCAAGATCACACCCGGCTCCACGGTCAACGTCTACGCCACCTTCGGCGGACAGCGGCAGGGCGATCCCGCCCAGTCCAAGATCATCGTGACCAACGCCAAGGTCCTCGACGTCGGCAGGATCACCGCACTCCAGCCGAACGCCGACAACCGGGCCCAGCAGCCCACCGACGCCGTCCCCATCACCTTCGCGCTGTCCACCATCGACGCCCAGCGCATCACCTACGCCGAGTCGTTCGCCCAGCGGGTCCGGCTCGCGCTGGTCGCTCCCGGCAGCGACACCAGCGTCCCGGCCAAGGACCGGACCTACGAACTCGCGAACGACAAGTGAGAGGCCGGCAGGCATGACCACCAGGATCCTCCCGGCCGTCGGCGACCCCGACGCGGCCCGTTCCATCACCACCCTGCTCAGCCAGCTCCCCGACGCCGAGCCGGTGGCCCCGGTCGTCGACTCCACCCAGCTCATCGACACGCTGGCGCGCCTGGCCGCCGAGTCCGTCGACGAACTGCCCGAGATCGTGGTGGTGCACGAGCGGATCGGCCCGGTGCCGGCCCTGGAACTGATCCGCGAAGTGGCCCTGCGCTTCCCGGCGGTCGGCGTCATCCTCATCACCTCCGACGCCAGTCCCGGCCTGTTCTCGGCCGCGATGGACTCGGGCGCGCGGGGACTGGTGGCCCTCCCGCTGAGCTACGAGGAACTGGTCAGCCGCGTCCAGGCGGTGGCCCAGTGGTCGGTGGGCGTACGGCGGCACCTGGGCCACGGCGGAGACGTGTTCACCGGGGCCGGCGGCCGGGTGGTGACCGTGAGCGGAGCCAAGGGCGGGGCGGGTGCCACCCTCACGGCGATACAACTCGCCCTCGCCGCCCAGGCCTCCGGGCGCGGCACGGCCCTGGTCGACATGGACCTCCAGTCCGGTGACGTCGCCTCCTTCCTGGACGTCCAGTTCCGCCGCTCGGTCGTCGACCTCGCGGCCATCACCGACATCTCCCCGCGCGTCCTGGCCGACGCGATCTTCCGCCACGACAGCGGGCTCGCGCTGCTGCTCGCCCCGGGCGAGGGCGAGCGCGGCGAGGAGGTCACCGACCGGTCCGTCCGCCAGATCGTCAGCGCGCTGCGCTCCCGCTACGAGATCGTCGTCCTGGACTGCGGCGCCCAGATGAGCGGGGCGAGCGCGGCGGCCGTCGAGATGGCCGACACCGCGCTGCTCCTTACCACTCCGGACGTGGTCGCGGTGCGCGCGGCCAAGCGGACCGTACGGATGTGGGACCGGTTGCAGATCCGCAAGGCAGAGGAGACGACCGTCGTCGTCAACCGCCACACCCGGTCGACCGAGATCCAGCCGCCGCTCATCCAGAAGATCACCGGCACACCGGTGGCGGCCACGGCGATCCCCGCGGGCTTCAAGGAACTCCAGGGCGCGGTGGACGCAGGACGCATCCACGAACTGGAGAGCAAGAGCACGGTCAAACAGGCGCTGTGGGGGCTCGCCGGCGAGCTGGGCATCGTCAAGGCACCCGAGGGCGACCGCAAGGGCGGGCGGCTGCGGGGCGACCGGGGGTCGGTGAGTTTCCGGCGCCGCAGGGAGGCAGGGGGATGAACGTGCGGGCAGGCACAGGGAAGAGGCCGCCGGCCGGGCGGCTCCGCTCGGACAGCGGGCAGGTCGCCGTCGAGCTGCTCGGCATGACGCCCACGATCCTCATCACGCTGGTGCTGCTGTGGCAGTGCGTGCTGCTGGGGTACACGTACACGCTTGCGGGGAATGCTGCGGACGAGGCGGTACGGGCGGGGACGGCGGCCGATCGCGGCAGCAGGAACGCCGCCTGCCAACAGGCCGGGCTCGACAAGTTGTCGGCCGCGTGGCGAAGGGGGGCTGAGGTGGGCTGTGAGACGAGCAACGGCTACGTACGGGCGCACGTCGGCCTCAAGGTGCCCGTCCTGTTCCCCGGCACGATCGACTTCCCCATCACGGTCACGGGTCACGCCGGCGCCGTGGAGGAGGCGACGAACTGACATGCCGTACGAAGGCGTACGCCGCGACCGCCGCCATGACCGGGGCCAAGTCGCCATCGAGTACCTGGGGTTCATCCCGATCCTGATGCTGCTCGCCATGGCCGTCATCCAGATCGGGCTGATCGCCTACACGGCCCAGCAGGCCGGTACGGCCGCCCGCGCGGGGGCGCGCGCGGCCTCGCTCCGGCAGGGAGCCGAGCAGGCCTGCGCGAACGCGGTCAGCGGCTGGCTGGCGGACGGCACCAGCTGCCCGGCCTCGTACGGCGGCCAGGAGGTCACCGTCACCGCGGGCGTCGACATCCCCTCGATCGTCCCCGGCTGGAACTTCGGCCGGGCCCACAAGACCGCCACCATGCCGCTCGACCACTGAGGCCAAATGGACCACTGAGACCGTTCGACGACTGAGACCGTTCGACGACTGAGACCGCTGGACGACTGAGACCGCTGGACGACTGAGACCGCTGGACGACTGACACCGCTCGACGAGTGAGACCGCAGGACGACTGAGACCGCTCGACCACCGGCCAGGACCGGCGCGACAGCACCGGCCAGGACCGACTCGACCACCGACCAGGAGCGAGGAGCACCGGACCCATGAGCCTCCGCGCACGCATCAACTCCCCGGAGGAGAAAGGCAGCCGGGGCGAGGACGGCCACCTCGTCGCCTCCTACCGGGCCAAGCTCCTGGAGGAGATCGACCTCGCGGAGATGAGCTCGCTGGCCGCCGCCGAGCGCCGGGCGCGGCTGGAGCGGGTGCTCGGGCACATCATCAGCCGGGAGGGCCCGGTCCTGTCGACCGTGGAGCGCTCGCAGCTGATCCGCCGGGTCGTCGACGAGGCCCTGGGCCTGGGCATCCTCGAACCCCTCCTCGAGGACGCCTCCATCACCGAGATCATGGTGAACGGACCCGACGCGATCTTCGTCGAGCGCGGCGGCCGGGTCGAGCAACTGCCCATCCGCTTCGCCTCCGACGACCAGCTGATGCAGACCATCGAGAGGATCGTCTCGACGGTCAACCGCCGCGTGGACGAGTCGAACCCGATGGTCGACGCCCGCCTGCCCTCCGGCGAGCGCGTCAACGTCATCATCCCGCCGCTCTCGCTCACCGGCCCCACGCTCACCATCCGCCGCTTCCCGCGCTCCTTCACCCTCCAGGAGCTGATCGGCTTCGGCTCGCTCGACGAGCACATGCTGTACCTGCTGGCCGGCCTGGTGCAGGCGAAGTTCAACGTCATCGTCTCCGGAGCCACCGGCACCGGGAAGACGACCCTGCTCAACGCCCTGTCCGGGCTGATCCCCGAGGGCGAGCGCATCATCACCATCGAGGACTCCGCCGAGCTCCAGCTCCAGCAGACGCACGTGATCCGGCTGGAGTCCCGGCCGCCGAACGTGGAGGGCCGCGGCCAGGTCACCATTCGCGACCTGGTGCGCAACTCGCTGCGCATGCGCCCCGACCGCATCGTCGTCGGTGAGGTCCGCGGCGGCGAGTCGCTCGACATGCTCCAGGCGATGTCGACCGGCCACGACGGTTCGCTCGCCACCGTGCACGCCAACAGCGCCGAGGACGCGCTGATGCGCCTGCAGACCCTCGCCTCCATGTCCGACGTGGAGATCCCCTTCGTCGCCCTGCACGACCAGATCAACAGCGCCGTCGACGTGATCGTCCAGCTCACCCGCTTCGCCGACGGCGCCCGCCGCGTCACCGAGATCGCCCTGCTCGACAGTCATGGCAGCGAGCCGTACCGGCTGGCCACCGTGGCCCGCTTCGCCGCGCAGCCGATGGCGGCCGACGGCCGGATCTACGGCGCCTTCGAGTACCACCCCCTGCCACGCCGCACCGCCGACCGCCTCTACATGGCGAGCCAGCCGATCCCCCAGGCCTTCGGCGTCGCCCAGTCCGCAGACCAGCTGGCCACCCGAGAAGCCAGGTAGGAACCGTCCCCATGGATCTGAGCACTCTCGTCACCCTCACCACCGGCGTCACCCTGCTGACCTGTGTCCTGGCCGTCGCCGGGCTGCACGCCTACACCTCCGGCAAGGCCCAGCGGGCGGCCCTCGTCGACCGGCTCTCCCAGACCGGTCAGATCCCGGTCGGCCGCCGGCGCCGCTTCCCCAACCTCGACCGCCGACTGCGCCGTACGAAACTCGGCCGCAGGCTGGAGCTGAGGCTCGCCGCGACCGGCCTGGACGTCACCCCGGGCGAGTTCTTCGTCTACATGCTCGCCACCGTGGCCGCCCTCTGGCTGATCGGCCAGGCCTCCCTGGCCCCCTTCTTCGGCCCGCTTGCCGGTCTGCTCGGCATCTGGGCGGCGGTGCAGTTCCTCAACTGGCAGCGCCAGAAACGCATCGAGAAGTTCATCAACCAACTCCCCGAACTGGCCCGCATCCTGGCCAACGCCACCCAGGCGGGCCTCGCCCTGCGCACCGCGGTCGGCATGGCGGCGGAGGAGCTGGAGGCTCCGGCAGGCGAGGAACTGGCCAAGGTGGCACACCAGTTGGCGCTCGGCGCGTCGATGGACGACGCACTGGCGGAGCTCACGGTCCGCCTGCCCTCGCGGGAGCTGGTCGTCCTCGTCACCACCCTGGTTCTGTCCAACCGGGCCGGCGGCCAGGTGGTGAGCGCCCTGCGCAACCTCACCGAGACCCTGGAGGAGCGCAAGGAGACCCGCCGCGAGGTCCGCACCCAGCTGTCCCAGGTCAACATGACCTCCTACGCGGTCCCGGTGCTGGGCGTCGGCGCGCTGTTCCTCATGAACGGCGTCAAGGCCGGCGCCCTCGACCGCATGACCGCCTCCCCGATCGGCCAGGGCGCGGTGATCATCGCCTTCGCGCTCTACGCCGTCGGCTTCATCCTCATCCGCCGTATGTCCCGCATCGACGTCTAGCCGGGTTCCCGGAAGGAGGGAAGAGGGATGGCACTGCTGCTCGCACTCGTGATGGGCCTCGGCGTCTGGGGCGTCTTCGCCGGCATCCGCATGTACCGCGCCGACGCCCGGCTGCCCGACGACCTGGCGCTTGCCCTGGAGGTGGGCTCCACCCGCACCGGCGCGGTGGACTCCCTGGTCGACCGCCTCGGCATGCGCTACGCCCCCGCCGTGCTGCGCCTGATGGGCCCCAAGAGGGTGGCCCGGTACCGCCGCAAGATCGACCTGGCGGGCAACCCCGGCGGCCTGACGATCGACCGCTACGCGGCCCGGCGCGCGGTCTACGGATTCCTGGGCGGCCTGGGCGGACTGGTGTTCCTCATGCGCGGCCAGCTCTTCGTGGCCCTGCTCCTGCTCGCCTTCGGCGCCTTCTGGACCGAGGTCGGCATCTGGTCGGCGATCCGCATCCGCAAGGACGTGATCGAGCGGACGCTGCCGGACTTCCTCGACGTGCTCGCGGTCGTGGTGAGCGCGGGCCTCGGCTTCCGCCAGGCCCTGGACCGCGTCGCCGACAAGTACGAGGGCCCCTGGGCGGACGAACTGCGCATCACCCTGCGCCAGATGGACCTCGGCATGAGCCGCCGCCAGGCCTTCGCGGAACTGCGGCGCCGGAACGACTCCGAACAGGTCGCCATGTTCGTCACCGCCCTTCAGCAGGGCGAGGAACTGGGCGCCCCGATCGTCGACACCCTCGTCTCCCTGGCCAAGGACATGCGCCGCACCGACGCGCAGAACGCCCGCCGCAAGGCCGCCCGCGCGGTCCCCAAGGCCACCATGATGATCACCACGTTCATGGTCCCGGCCACGATGATCCTCCTCGGCGCGGGCCTGATCCTCGGTTCGGGCGTGGACTTCGGCTCCCTCACGGGTACGGGCGAGTAGGGGGGCGACGAGGACATGGCGACGACGGAGGAACGCGCGGGGCTGCTGCGCCGCCGCCCGAGGATCCCCGAGATCACCACCCCTCCGGCGGGCACGGTCCTCCCGGCCCACGTCCGCACGGGCGCGCCGGACATCCCGGTGACGTCGGTGACGCCGGCGTTGCCGCCCGGGTGGGAGCCGGCGGAGGCTTCGATGCCGGGGGTGCCGCAGCCGCCGCACGGGCGGACGGCCGCCGACGGTGAAGGCCGCCCGCAGAGGCCACCCGCACCTGGCGAAGACGCCCGCACGGGCGCTGCGGGCGGGACCGAAAGCCGGGCCGAAGGCGGGGCCGAGGCCGAAGCTCCCGCCCAGCTTCCGCCAGGCCCGACCCTCACCCCGGAGCCGGAAAGACTGCAGATCAGCGCGCTGCAAGCGATGTGCCGCTACGTCTTCGCCTTCCGCCTCGCGATGATCGCCCTCTCCGCCCCCGTCGCCCTTCTCAACGCCGCGCCCGGCCTGGCCACCCGCCTGGTCAGCGCCGCGGTCGTCGTCACCTTCATGGGCTCGTACGTCCTGTTCAGGGACTGGGAACGCTTCGGCCCCCTGCTCCTGAGGCACCCCACTCTCCTCGCCCTGGACACCCTCTTCGGGGCCCTCCTCCTGATCGCGGCGGGCCCGGACAGCACACTGGCCTACGTCAGCGTCTGCACGCCCCTCCTCGCCGGTCTCGTCTACGGCTGGCGCGGCGCGGGCCTGTTCGCCTCGCTCCAGTCGCTGATCCTGCTCGTCGTCTCCACCAGCTCCAAGGAGCTGTCCCCGGACCTGGCCCAGGCCGCCCTCCTCCCCGGCCTGTGCGTCATCGCGGGAGCGGCCGGGGTCACCCTGCGCAACCTGCTCCTCCGCTTCGGCGAGGCCACCCAGGCCCTGACCACGGTCCAGGCCCGCCTCGCCGTCACCGAGGCGGTCGGCGCCGAGCGGGCCCGCCTGGCCCGCGAGATGCACGACTCGGTGGCGAAGACCCTGCACGGCGTGGCCATGGCCGCCGACGGCCTGGCGGGCTCGACGGGCGCCGACCGCATGGACCCGGCTCTGGTGAGGCAGCAGGCGGAACTGGTGGCCCGCTCGGCCCGCCGGGCGGCCGCGGAGGCCCGCGAACTGCTGACCGACCTGCGCCGTGAGAACGACCCGGACCACGGCACCGACGTGCTCGTCGAACTCATGGCCCGAACCCGGGACTTCGCATCCCGGACCGGCCTGTCCGCCGCCTACCGCCCGATCGGCGAGCCCGGCGTGCCGCCGGTGCCGCCGGCCGTGGCCCGCCAGCTCCTGACCATCGCGTCGGAGGCGATGGAGAACGCCCACCGCCACGCGGAGCCCACCCACGTCGAGGTACGCGCGGGCGTCCACGGCGACCTGCTGCGCATCAGCGTGTACGACGACGGCCGCGGCCTGCCGCCCGGAACCAGCCTCGAAGAACTGCGCCGCGCGGGCCACTTCGGCCTGGTCGGCATGGTCGAGCGGGCGGCCTCGGTCGGCGCCCGCATCCGTATCGGCCGCGGCGCCCACCCCAAGGGAACGGAGGTCCGCCTCGAACTGCCCCTGGGCGCACTGACGACACCGACCGTATGACCGTCCGACCATCCATCCCTGCTCCACGACCCAGAGAGGAGGCCGCCGCCGTGCCGGACCAGACGACTCCCAACCCCTTCGAGGGCTTCCCACAGCCCGCACCGGCCGCGCCCCTGCGCGTCGTCGTGGCCGACGACAACCCCGTGGTCCGCGCCGGCCTGACGGCCCTGCTCTCCGGCCGCGCGGACATCACCGTGGTGGCCGAGGCCGCCGACGGCCGCGCCGCCTGGGAGGCCGCCCAGCAGCACCGTCCCGACGTCGTCCTGCTCGACGTCCGCATGCCCGGCGTGGACGGCCTCTCCGCACTGCCGTACCTGGTCCGGATCGCCCCGGTCATGATGCTGACCTACAGCAGCGAGTCGGAGATCGTCCAGGAGGCCCTGCGCCTGGGTGCGGGCGGCTACCTGATCCACGGCGAGTTCACGGCCGACCAACTCGTCACCGCCGTACGCGACATCAAGGAGGGCAGGGCCCACTTCACTCCCACGGCGGCGGGCGCCCTGGTGGCTCGGCTGCGCCTGGACCAGCCGGTGGAGGGTGCGATTGCACACGATCACACCTTCCCGACGTCGCATGAACCAGCCACATCTGCCCGACATCTTTCGCAGTTGCAACCGGATGTGGGACAGTCTTCGTCTGGATGGACAGGTGGCCGTCCGGCAGCCGTCGACAGGTCGAGGTTCCAACTCAGCGTGAGGGAGGCGGAGATCATGGACCTCATCGCGTCCGGCATGACCAACCAGCAGATCGCCGCCACCTGCTTCATCAGCGAGAAGACCGTCAAGAACCACATCAACCGCATCTTCGCCAAGCTGCACAGCACCAGCCGTTCCGAGGCCGCCGCCAAGTGGCTGGGCACGGCCCCGGGTTCGTCACGAGGGCTGGGGTGAAGCGTGATGACGACGGTACGGGGGAAGCGCGGCTGGGTCTCGCTTTGGGCCCGGGATTGGGTCCGGGGACCCTCTGGCGGACGGGGTGTTCCGGCATACGTTTCCGGTGTCGCAAGCGGCACCGAGACCGAGCCCGGAGGGGAACACCATGAGCGACCTGATGCTGAAGACCGCGGTTGCGACCAAGGTCCGCGTGAACGGCTGGAAGAACACCACGGCCGAGGCGATGCGGCGCCGCGCCGGCGACAGGGGGCAGACCGCGGTCGAGTACCTGGGCATCATCGCGGTGGTGGTGGCGATCGTGCTGGCGATTACGGGTACGGACATCGGAAAGTCCATTTTCGACGCCATCACGACCAAGATCTCCGAGGTCACCGGCGGGTGACGCGGCCGCGCAGATGCGGCGACGCAGGGCAGGCCTTCCCCATCTACATCACGGTGGTGGGGGGTCTGCTCTTTCTCGCGTTCGCATACCTGGCGGTCGGCCAGGCGGCGGCCAACCGGAACGGGGCGCAGACAGCGGCAGACGCGGCGGCGCTGGCGGCCGCGCAGGACACCCGGGACCAGCTCGCGGGCAAGTGGGTCGACACCGTGCTCGATCCGACCGAGTGGCAGGGCCTCCTCAACGGCAACGTAGCGCAGATGAACGGCTGCTGGCGGGCGTACCAACTCGCGCAGCAGAACGAAGCCCACGTGGAGGGCTGTCAGCCGTCGTTGTTGAGGTACACGGTGCATGTCCAGACCGACAAGTCGGTCGGGCACTCCATTGTTCCCGGCACGGAGAACAAGCGCTCCAAGGCGCACGCCAGCGCCGTCATCGAGCCGCTGTGCACGTTCGACCCTCCCCTTGAGGGCGCCGAGGACAAGGACGTACTTCCGCGACTCACCTGCAAGAACAGGTATTGGGACCTCGATCCGCACCACCTCACGGACCTGCCGCGCCCCGAGGACCTCTTCGACGTCCATCTGGCCGACTGACAAGCGAACGACGAGTGATGAAGGAAGCAGAGTGATGAGCATTCGGTTCACTGCGAAGGCCCGTAGGGGGTTGGTCGCGTTGACCGTGGCAGCCGGGTTGGCCCTCGGTGCGGCCGGTTGCGGCGGTGGCGACGACAAGAAGCCGGATGCGTCGGCATCCACCTCAAAGAGAGGTGGATCCAAGCCGAGCACTCAGGAAGGACAGGACGATGCACCCCTTGCCGAACTCAGGGGACCGAGTGGTCTGACCCTGAAGATCACAGCTGCCAAACGTGACTCTGGGGGGTTCGTCACGATCAACGCCGAACTCAAGAACGACGGGAGCAAGACAGCGGTGCTCTCATCCCAGCTCACAGGCAACGAGACCGAGATCATGAAGAACGGTAGGTCCTTCGGCGGTGCCACTCTCGTGGACTCCAAGGAGAAGAAGCGCTACTACGTGCTGCGGGACACCGATGGGCGACCGCTCACGACGACCGGGGTACAGACGATCAAGTCCGGCGACACCATCCCCATCTTCTTGCAGTTCCCGGCGCCGTCGGCGAGCACGGACGAGGTCAGCTTCCAGCTCCCGACGTTCGCCGAAGCCACCATCAAGATCTCCGGGTGAGGCCCCGATGACCCACACCCGCCTCACCCTGGCCCTCACAGCCGCCGGCGTCATGACCGTCGCGAACCTCTACGGTGCCGTGGCGGCCCGCGCCGACAGTGGTCCCAGCGTGCCGCCGGGCACCGAGCCCTCCGCCTCCGCCCCCGTGAAGGTCGACCCGAGCGACCCCGACCTCAAACTGCCCGAGGGGGCCACCCTCGCCGCAGCCAAGGTGCTGGACATCAAGTCGGTGGTCGAGGAGCAGGGCGGCGAGGAACGCCGTGAGGACACCAACACGGACGTCACGTTCGCCCTCCAGGCCGAGGTGCTGTTCGCCAAGGACAGCGCGAAGCTGAGCGACCAGGCGAAGTCCCGGATCGACGCGATCGCGCAGGAGATCAAGAAGCAGAAGGCGAGCCAGGTCCGTGTCTTCGGCTTCACGGACAACCTCGGCACGCACGCGCACGGCGTGGTCCTGTCCAAGCAGCGCGCCAATGCCGTCCAGGACGTCCTCTCCCAGGAGCTGAACGACCCCAACATCACCTTCGATGTGCGCGGTTACGCCGAGCAGTACCCCATCGCGGACAACTCCACGGAGGACGGCCGCAAGAAGAACCGCCGAGTGGAGGTCACGTTCCCCCGCAGCCAGAACTGACGGCGTACGCCACCAGTCGTGAGCGGGCAGCGATGCCCGGGCGCTGATTGGGTGTCCGTTTGGGTCTCCGGGCCCATGCCGGGCAGGCGGTCGTTCCCTAGCCTCGGGCGGAGTTGTGCGCCAACCGGGGGGAGGGCACATGCCACGGTCGTTGTCGGCGGCGTTGGTGCTCGTGCACGCACTGTTCGTCGCCACCGTGCTCGGCGGGATCGGCCTGCTGCTGACGGCCGGGTCGTACGGCGCCCTCGACGGCGGTGTCATCGCCCTCGTCGCGTACGCCGCCGCGCCCGGGATGCTCGGCTGGTGGCTCGCCCGGCGGAGCTGGGAGGGCGGGGGCCGGATCCGGTGGGCGCTGATCGGCGTGCAGGTGTGGCTGATCCTCGGCGGGCTCGCCAACCTCACCGGAGGTTCGGCCCGCGGTGGCATCCAGCTCTTCCTGCCCATCCTCATCCTCTACTTCCTGCTTCAGTCCGAGACCCGGCAGTGGTACGAACTCCCGGTGCCGGCGCGGGCCGAGCGCCGTCCCTTCTCGTTCGCCCGGATGATCCGGTGGCGGCGGGGGGACGAAGGGCAGACCGCGGTCGAGTACGTGGGCCTGGTCGCGATCGTGGCCGCCATCGTGCTGGCGCTGGTGCTCAGCGGTCTCGGCACGCAGCTATTCGCGAGCATCGAGGCCCAGGTCTGCAAGGTCGTCGGGACGGGCTGCGCGGCCCCGGCGGGCAACGGCACCGACACCCACGCCTCCGGCGACACCAGTGGCAGCACGACCGGTGGCGGCACGACTGATGGCAGTACCACCACGGGTGGTGGCTCCGCGACCGGCGGCAACACGACCGATGGCGGCAACACGACCACTGGCGGCGGCGACCGGACCACCGGCGGCGACCAGACCACCGAAGACACCCCGCCCACCGACGACACACCCACCACCGAAGCCGACAAGACCGACGACACCAGCAGCCCCGACGAGAAGAAGGACGACGGCTGTTTCTCCGGTTTCGGTGCCTTCTTCGGGTGTGCCGGGGATCAGCTCAAGCAGGTGGGTGAGGGGATCTTCGTCGACGGTGTCTGGGGGGACGTCACCGGGATCTGGGACATGGTCACGAACCCGGGGGACACCCTCAGCGGGATCGCCGACTACGGCAAGCAGCTCGGGCAGGACTGGCTGGAGGACTCCAAGGACGCCGGGAAGAAGTGGTCGGACGGGGACTACTTCGGGGCCATCCGGGACTGGGGCGGGGCCTCGCTGAACACCGGCGGGACGGTCCTGTGGGACATGTTCATCGGCGACGACGTGGCCGAGGACTGGAACAACGGCGAGAAGACCCGCGCCGTCTCCCACGTCGTCTGGAACATCGGCTCGCTCTTCATCCCCGGCTACGACGTCGGCAAGATCGTCGAGAAGGTGGGCGACCTCGGCAAACTCGGGAAGCTCGGCAAGCTGGGCAAGTTCGCGGAGCAGGCCGGCGAGGCGGCGGAGGACGCCAAGAAGGCGGCAAAGGCCGGTGACGTCGAGGGCGCCGAGCGGGCCGCGAAGAAGGCGGACGAGGCGGCCGACGAGGCCGAGCGGAAGGCACGCGAGTCCGGCTGCGCGATCGCCGCGCCCGCCCGCCGGATCCCCTACGAGGGCGGCGGCCTCGGAGGCGGCGCCGGCACCGGAACCACCGTCCTCGCCGCGGGCGGTCCCCGCTACGTGGTCCTTGCCCAGGCGGGCTGCGACGAGGAGGCGAAGAAGGAGGCCGCCGAGGCCCGCAAGCAGGCGGACGAGGCGGACGAGGCCGCCGAGGACGCGCGGCGCGAGAGCGGCAGGCCGGCCGGCGAGTGGCAGGCGGGGGACGACGTTCCCGGCCCGGCGCGCGGGAAGACGCTCAAGTTCCCCAACAAGCGTCACACGATCAGCGGAGCGTCGGGCGGTCAGGTCAAGGAGCGCAACACGGTGATCCTCAGGGGCAACGAGGACCTCGTACGCTCGGACATCGAGGGCATCGCCAAGGGCCGGGCGAACCTGTCGCCGGACGGGAACACCTACGAGATCAACGGCCGCAGGTACGAGGTGGAGGCCAACGGGACGGTCTTCCCCAAGTCCGGTCCGGGACTGGTCGAGCTGGACCGCATCGAGTACGCCGCGCTGAAGGAGATCGCGCGGAACAAGGGCGACCTGAGCAAGTCGCAGCAATTGCAGCGCGACCCCAAGTTCGTCAACAATCCCGCGAAGGTGCAGAAGGCCAAGGAGATCTACGACGGGACGTACAAGTGATCGCGAACCTCTTCACCGTCGCGGCGCCGGCGCCGGCCCGTCTTCGAGGGGCCCTGGCCGACCTGCTGGCGGTCCCGGAGGACGCGGTGGACGTGGCCGACGCGGACGGAGACCAGGAAGGGCGGCACTGGGAGGCTCCCGTGCTGTGCACCTACCGCCGGCTGCCGCCGGGTGACCTCGCCCTCGAACTGGACCTCACGGTGGAGGACGGCACCGCCGGACGCCTCACGGAGGGAGGGCTCGCGCGGGGTCTCGCGGTGAGGGCGGGCAGTTCCGTGCTCCACCCCGCGGAGTTCGAACTGCCGAGTGCCTACTGGGTGGCGACGCCTGACGGTCGTTCGGTCAGGTGCCGCCTGGAGGCGCTGGACACCGGGGACGACACGGCGTACCGCGTCGAGGCGGTGGAGGAGCCGGTGGCGGATCTACCGGACGCGACGGTGGAGACGCTCCCGGAGATCCTGGACCGGGAGCCCGTCGACACGCCCCTGTCCGACGCCGTCCTCGCCGGGCGGCGCACGGGCCCGGTGGCGAGCGTCGAGGGACACCTGCACTACGGACTGCGGGTGTGGGAGAGGCTGTGCCGCAGGCTGGAATCCGGGTGGCGGCCTTCGGGCCGCTACCGGGAGGACCTGTTCCGGCGTGACCTGGAGGCCCGGGACGACCTCGCGGACGTCGTCGGACAGGTCGACGAGCCCGGCGCCGACGCACTGCGGTCCGCCGTGGCCCGGCTCGACCTGATCTTCCGTGAGCACACCGAGGAAACACAGGAACCACCGGTCGCTCACCACGCGGCGGACGAGGCGGCGGGCCGGAAGGCGGAGGGCTGGTGGTGGCACCGCCGTCCCAGGAACGTTCCGTGGTGACGCCGCCGCCGGGTCCCGGCGGCCCCTACTCGGCCTCCACCGTCACCAGCACCCCCGCCCGCAGCCCCCACCCCGCCATCGCCCCGGCCTCCGCCTCCAGTACGTGGCGGGAGCACGGGCGGGGCAGGCCCAGGCGGTTCGGCCTCATGGTGACGACGCTGAGGACGCGCAGGTCGCGGTCGAGGTAGGCGACGTCGATCGGGATGCGCATGCGGAAGGTGTGCACGCTGTTGGCGGGGGAGAGCAGGATCGCGCCGTCGACGGCGTCACGGCCCAGCAGGCCCTTGGTACGGGCCCGGTAGGAGGTGGCCAGCTCCAGCGGGACCGCCACCGGCGCCGAACCGTGCACGATCAGCCTGCCCCGCCCGTCACGCCGGCGTCGTCCCATGCCGAGCCGCCCTCCCGCCGAATCGTGTGCCCTGCCGACCGACCGTACCGGCGGGCCGGTGGGCCCCGCATGGGTCCACGGGCCCATGCCCCGCGCGCACGCCGCGGCTAGGGTCCCGGCGTGCGTGTACTGGTGACCGTCGTGGCCGCGCTGTGGGGTGCGGGGACCGGGCTGCTGCTGCCCCGGGCCGCCCACCGGTTCTCGGTCGGCGCCGGGGATGCGTGGAGCGCCCGGTGTCCGGGCGGGCATCCGATCAGCGGCGCGTTCGGGGGCTGGGTGGGCCGGGCCCGCTGCTCGGGAGCGATGGCCGGGTGCGGACCGTACGGGCCGAGCGCCCGGGTCGCGGCCGTCGTGACCGCGCTCGTCTGCGCCGCGCTCGCCGCCGCCACCGGGCCCCGCCCCGAGGTGGCGGTCTGGCTGCTCGTCGCGCCGGTCGGCGTGCTGCTGGCGCTCGTCGACCTCCGCGTGCACCGGCTCCCGGACGTGCTGACGCTGCCGCTGGCCGCGGCGACCGTCGCCCTGCTCGGTGTCGCCGCCGCACTGCCCGGCGCCGCGGGCTCGTGGCCCACAGCCCTGCTCGGCGGACTCGTCCTCGGTGCCGCGTACTTCGTGCTGTTCCTCGTCAACCCGGCCGGCATGGGCTTCGGCGACGTCAAACTCGCCCTGGCGCTCGGCGCGGCCCTCGGCTGGTACGGCTGGCCGGTTCTCGTCGTGGGCGCCTTCGCCGGGCTGCTCTACGGCGCCGGCTACGGACTGGGTCTGGTGGTGCTGCGCCGGGCGGGCCGCAAGTCGGCCATCGCACTGGGGCCGTTCATGCTCTGCGGGGCCCTGACCGGGCTGCTGCTGGGGGCGTTCGCGGTGGCGTGAGGGGCGGGGCGGGAGAGGAGGACGGCCGAGGAGGTGCGCGTCCGTATATAGGAGGCGGCCGGCGACCGTTTTCGGGGACGATCACCTGTATGGCAGACCGTCAGCACCGTCCCACCCGCTCCTACGAGGACCTCGTCGCCGAGGGGGCCGCCGTTCCCACCGAGGGCTGGGACTTCTCGTGGTTCGCGGGCCGGGCCACCGAAGAGAGGCCCTCCTGGGGGTACGCCGTCTCGATGGCCGCCCGGCTGGCCGGGGCCCGCGCCGTGCTCGACGTGCAGACCGGGGGAGGGGAGGTCCTCGACTTCGCGCTCGGCCGGGCCGAGGCCGCGCCCGCGCTGCTCGCCGCCACCGAGGGCTGGCCGCCGAACGTGGCCGGGGCCACCGCACTGCTCCGACCGCGTGGCGTCGTGGTCGTCGACTCCCCGGAGGACGCGCCGCTGCCGTTCGCCGACGGCGCCTTCGACCTCGTCGTCAGCCGGCACCCCGTACGCCCGCACTGGGCGGAGATCGCCCGCGTCCTTGAGCCCGGCGGGACGTACTTCGCGCAGCACGTCGGGCCCGGCAGCGTCTTCGAACTCGTCGAGCACTTCCTCGGGCCCCGGCCGGAGGAGTCGCGCGCCGCCCGCCACCCCGACCGCGAGAGCGCGGACGCGCGGGCGGCCGGTCTGGAGGTCGTCGACCTGCGCGCGGAGCGCCTGCGGATGGAGTTCCACGACATCGCCGCCGTCGTGCACTTCCTGCGCAAGGTGGTCTGGATGGTCCCCGGGTTCACCGTCGAGGCGTACGAGCCCCGGCTGCGGGCGCTGCACGAACGGATCGAGGCGCGGGGCCCGTTCGTGGCGTACAGCACCCGCCACCTCTTCGAGGCCCGCAGGGCGAGGTGAAACACCCGCAATGGGGCGCCTGTTCTCACATCGTTACCGCTTGCCCCTCGCGTCACCCGTTTCACCGCCCATAAAGTTCAGACCAAGGGAATTCGCGTGAGCAAAGCTACGTGGTCGGCACCGCGTGGTGGAGGGGGTTGCGCGGTGCCGCACGGCCCCTGATGGCGGTATCCGCCCGGCCCGGAGGCCGGTGCGGGGCGGGTGCCGTCGGCGTCAAGCGGGCATTCGCGGCCGGGTCGCCCACGGGAGGGATCCGGGGCAACACGCCGTGCGACCCCAAAAGGCCGAGCCTCTTCGCTTCTCGTTGGATCCAGTCCGTTTCGCCGCTGATTCCGTCGTGATTCGGCCACGATCAGGTGCGGAATGACGGATTCCGGCGTTCCGGTGCGATCTCCATGCGTCGCCGCACGACTTCGGAGAGTAATTTTGTCGCGTCTGGGCACACACCAGCCCTTACGAAGGGTTATGGTGGAAACCCCCCCTCGGGCCGGTCCGTCTCCCCCCCACGGACCGGCCCGTTTTCTTTGGGAGTCGCGAGGTCCGCGTCTGATACACCAGGGCGCGCACAGCGCCCTGTTGAGGGACGCTGGGATTGCCGGGGGTAGGCTTCGCCCCCGGGGACCGCCATACGGACCAGGCCGCCGCACGGACAGGGAACGCCCCCGGCCGCGCCTGTCCGATCCATACGGAGGGGCTGACGAACACGTGAACCTGCGCGACAAGCTGCGCGGCCTGCTGGTCAGGCTGTACGCACGCCGGGTGGAGGGCCACCTGGACCCCGCTCAGGTGCCCAAGCACATCGGCGTCATCATGGACGGCAACCGGCGCTGGGCGAAGGCCGCCGGTTCCACCACCGCCCAGGGCCACCGGGCCGGCGCGGACAAGATCGAGGAGTTCCTCGGCTGGTGCAGTGAGACGGACGTCGGGGTCGTCACGCTCTGGCTGCTCTCCACGGACAACTTCGACCGGCCCCAGGAAGAGCTCGTCCCGCTCCTCGGCATCATCGAGGACGTCGTGCGCACCCTGGCCTCCGACGGCCGCTGGCGCGTCCACCACGTCGGCACGATGGACCTGCTGCCGCCGGTCATGCAGGCCACCCTCAAGGAGGCCGAGGAGAGCACCGCCCACGTCGACGGAATAGTCGTCAACGTCGCCATCGGCTACGGCGGCCGGCAGGAGATCGCCGACGCCGTGCGCTCCATGCTCCTCGACGCCCACGACCGGGGCACCTCGATGGAGGACCTCGCCGAGTCCGTCGACATCGACATGATCGGCCGCCACCTGTACACCAAGGCCCAGCCCGACCCGGACCTGGTGATTCGCACCAGCGGGGAGCAGCGGCTGTCCGGCTTCATGATCTGGCAGACGGCCCACTCCGAGTACTACTTCTGCGACGTCTTCTGGCCGGCCTTCCGCAAGGTCGACTTCCTGCGCGCGCTGCGCGACTACGCGGCCCGGGGTCGCCGCTACGGCGGCTGAGGACATACCCCTTCCGCCACCCGGGTGCCACCTCTTCACGAGGAGTTCGTTCGTGCGTCGTTCCGCGTATTTGCATGGCGGCGCATCTTCGAGGGCATAAGGCAAACAGGTCGACACCCGAACCACGGGCGTCGGATCTCAGCGGACGGCTCGGGGCCGTCCGCCCGGGAGGCCCTTTGTGCGAGCCCGACCGTGCGGTCACAGCACGGACGAAGACGTGGATGGCCGGTTCTCGGCCCGCCGTGTGCGGGGGCCGTCGACCGGTCGGCTTACTCCCGCCCGCCCGGCCCGGCCTCCGTCTCGTCGCTCCCCGACCTCATCCGAGGGGGTACGTCCTTCCGTGGTGACCAGCACAAAGCGCCACAAGCCAGACCGGCGCACCTACGTTCTCGACACCAGCGTCCTGCTGGCGGACCCGAACGCCCTGACCCGCTTCGACGAGCACGAGGTCGTGCTCCCGATCGTCGTGGTCACGGAACTGGAGGCCAAGCGGCACCATCCCGAACTCGGCTACTTCGCCCGGCAGGCGCTGCGCCTGCTGGACGACTACCGGGTCCGGCACGGTCGCCTCGACGCCCCCATCCCGATCGGGGACCTCGGCGGAACGATCCGGGTCGAGCTCAACCACTCGGACCCCAGCGTGCTGCCCACCGGCTACCGCCTGGGGGACAACGACTCCCGCATCCTCGCGGTCGCCCGCAACCTGCAGGCGGAAGGGTACGACGTCACCGTCGTCTCGAAGGACCTGCCGCTGCGCATCAAGGCGTCCTCCGTCGGCCTGCTGGCCGAGGAGTACCGCGCGGAACTCGCCATCACCGACTCCTCCGGCTGGACCGGAATGTCCGAACTCACCCTGCCGGGTGAACAGGTGGACATCCTCTTCGAGGAGGGGCACCTCCACGTGCCGGAGGCGGTCGACCTGCCCGTGCACACCGGTCTGACGATCCAGTCCGAGCGGGGCAAGGCCCTGGGTCGCGTCACACCCGAGGGCGGCGTCCGCCTGGTGCGCGGCGACCGGGAGGCGTTCGGCATCAAGGGGCGCAGCGCGGAGCAGCGGATCGCGCTGGACCTGCTGCTCGACCCGGACGTCGGGATCGTGTCGATGGGCGGCCGGGCCGGCACGGGCAAGTCGGCGCTGGCGCTGTGCGCGGGTCTGGAGGCGGTTCTGGAGCGCCGTCAGCACCAGAAGGTGATGGTCTTCCGTCCGCTGTACGCCGTCGGCGGCCAGGAGCTCGGCTATCTGCCGGGCACCGAGGCGGAGAAGATGAACCCGTGGGCGCAGGCGGTCTTCGACACGCTCTCGGCGGTCACGTCCCGGGAGGTCATCGAGGAGGTCACCGCGCGCGGGATGCTGGAGGTCCTGCCGCTCACCCACATCCGCGGCCGGTCGCTGCACGACGCGTTCGTGATCGTGGACGAGGCCCAGTCCCTGGAACGGAACGTCCTGCTGACCGTTCTGTCCCGGATCGGGGCCAATTCGCGGGTGGTTCTGACCCATGACGTGGCGCAGCGGGACAATCTGCGGGTCGGTCGCTACGACGGTGTCGTCGCCGTCGTGGAGAAGCTGAAGGGTCATCCGCTCTTCGCGCACGTGACACTGACCCGGTCCGAGAGGTCCCAGATCGCGGCCCTTGTGACCGAAATGCTGGAGGACGGGCACATCTGATCGAATCCGCCCACTCTGAAGGGTGATGCGGGAGTTGGCGCCGTCCGGCAAAGGCCTGAGCCTAGCCGGGCGGCGTCCGCGTGTGCGGGCATTCGGGGAAATTCCTTGGGCCGAATGGGGTGTGAGCTTTCACACGCAACTCGGAATTGCCTTGCGGCGTTGGATTACGGCAGAGTCTCACTCCTGTCAGGCCCCGCATACGACACATCTGTACCCCCAGCGGTACAGCGACACCTGAGCAGCAACTTCAACTCCATAGCGTCGTCGTATGCCGCCCGAGCACCACGCGGCGCTCCCCTCGGGGGAGTTGCCCACCGGGCCCGCGCCTCCCGTGACCGCGCAGTTGGGAGGCCAGTGCCAGGGGCACGATTGCGTCCGCCAGGGTCACCGAAGCGGGCGATGCTGGAAGGAAACCGTGTGAGCCGGATCTCGGTCCGGGGATTCGCAGTGGCCTCCGCCACCGCGGTCACCGCTGTCGGAAGCGTCGTCGGTGTTGCCTCGGGCAGCACCGCGCAGAACAACGACGCCGAGGCGATGGCAGCCGACGCGACGCTTCTCGCGGACATCCCCGTAGGCCAGCAGGCCCAGGTGCAGACCGCCTCCCTGGCGCAGCAGGCCGACGCACAGGCCATCGCCGCGGACGCGAGCGCCAAGAAGGAGGCCGAGCAGGCCGCCCGCAAGGCCGCCGCACAGACGGCGATCGCCAAGAAGGCGGAGGCCGAGAGGGCCGAGAAGGCCGCCAAGGAAGCCAAGGAGCGTGCCGAGCTCCAGGCGGCGGCCAGCCGTTCCGCGAGCCGCGACGCCTCCAGCTTCCCGGTGCAGAGCTCGTACACCATCTCGCAGATCCAGGCGATGGCGCGCTCGATGGTGCCCGCGGGCCAGTTCCAGTGCTTCAGCAACATCGTGAACCACGAGTCCAGCTGGAACTACCGGGCGGTCAACCCCTCCTCCGGCGCGTACGGCCTGTTCCAGGCGCTGCCCGGCTCCAAGATGTCCTCCGTGGGCGCCGACTGGCAGACCAACCCGGCCACCCAGATCAAGTGGGGCCTGAACTACATGGACAGCCGTTACGGCAGCCCCTGCGACGCGTGGAACTTCTGGCAGGCCAACCACTGGTACTGAGCCGGACCACCGCCGAACTCAACCTCCGCACAGCCCCTCCCCGTCTTAGGGGGAGGGGCTGTTGCCCTGTACGGTCGGACCGGACGACTCCAGGGGGGAGTGGTGGGGAGAGACGGGGGAAGAGGACGGATCATGTCGCGAGTGCCAGGGTGGCTCGGTCGGCTCGGCGCCGGACTCACCGAAATGGGTGAGCGGTTGGACGAGCGCCGCGCCGAGGTGGAGAAGGACCACACCGACCCCGCCGGGCCGGAGCCGGACGTGGATCCCGAGCCCCTGCCGGACCCGATCGCCGGCCCCGCCCGGCCCGATCCCGCCCAGGCCGTGCCGTGGGGCGTACGGGTGGCGGCGGAGGCAGGCTGGCGGGTGCTGGTTCTCGCGGGCACCGTGTGGGTGCTGATGCGTGCCATCAGCGCCATCCAGCTGGTGGTGCTCGCGTTCGTGACCGCGCTGCTCATCACGGCGCTGCTCCAGCCGACGGTGGCGTGGCTGAGGCGGTACGGGCTGCCGCGCGGGCCGGCCACCGCGCTCACCGCGATCCTGGGCTTCGTCATCATGGGGCTGATCGGGTGGTTCGTGACCTGGCAGGTCATGGAGAACATCGACACGCTCTCCAGCCAGATCCAGGACGGTATCGACCAGTTGCGCAAGTGGCTGCTGAACAGCCCCTTCCATGTCACCGACAAGCAGATCAACCAGATAGCGAAGAACCTGCGGGACGCGATCGGCGCCAACACCGATCAGATCACCTCGGCCGGCCTTCAGGGCGTGACGGTGATCGTGGAGGCGCTGACCGGCATTCTGCTGACGGTCTTCTCCACGCTGTTCCTGCTCTACGACGGCCGGCGCATCTGGGAGTGGACGCTGAAGCTGGTGCCGGCGGCGGCGCGTCCGGGCGTGGCCGGTGCCGGTCCGCGGGCCTGGCGCACGCTGACCGCGTATGTGCGCGGCACGGTGATCGTGGCGCTGATCGACGCGATCTTCATCGGGCTGGGGATCTACTTCCTCAATGTGCCGATGGCGGTGCCGCTGGCCGTCTTCATCTTCCTGTTCGCCTTCATCCCGCTGGTGGGCGCGGTGGTGTCGGGCGCGCTGGCGGTGGTCGTGGCCCTGGTCACCCAGGGAGTCTTCACCGCGGTGATGGTCCTGGTGGTGGTGCTGGCGGTGCAGCAGCTCGAGGGGCACGTGCTGCAACCGTTCATCCTCGGCCGTGCCGTGCGGGTGCACCCGCTGGCGGTGGTCCTGTCGGTCGCCGCGGGCGGGTTGATCGCGGGGATCGGCGGCGCGGTGGTGGCGGTGCCGCTGGTGGCGGTGACGAACACGGCGGTGGGATATCTGCGGGCCTATGCGCGCGAGCAGGAGCGGCGTCAAAGACGCGTGCCCGAGGCGGCTCCGGCGGAGCCGGCCACCGTGCCGTCCGGCTCGGGGAGTTCCGAACCGAGCTGAGACCGACGAACCCCGTCCACCTTCGAGGGTGGACGGGGTTCGGCCGTGCGGTGCGCGTTACTCCGCGAGGGCCGCTTCCGCGTCGAGGGTCGTCGCGACGGCCTGGACCACCGCGGCGATCTTGAACGCTTCCTGGATGACCTCGCGGTCCACGCCGGCCTTGCGCAGGACCTGCTCGTGCGAGTCGAGGCACATGCCGCAGCCGTTGATGGCGGAGACGGCGAAGGACCACAGCTCGAAGTCGATCTTGTCGACGCCGGGGTTGCCGATGACGTTCATCCGCAGTCCGGCCCGCAGGGTGCCGTACTCCTGGTCGGACAGGAGGTGGCGGGTGCGGTAGAAGACGTTGTTCATCGCCATGACGGCCGCCGCGGCCTTCGCCGCGGTGTACGCCTCCGGCGACAGGTTCGCCTTCGCCTCCGGCTCCAGCTCACGCAGGACGATCGGCGAGCGCGAGGCGATCGCCGTGGCCAGCACCGTGCCCCACAGCTGCTGCGCGGACAGGTCGCTGTTGCCGATGACCGAGCCCAGGTTGAGCTTGAGGTCCTTGGCGTAGTCCGGGACCGCGGACTTCAGGGAGTCCAGGGACATGGGGGTCACTCACCCGCCAGCAGGGCGACCGGGTCGAGGGTCTCGTCGCCCTTGGTCCAGTTGCAGGGGCACAGCTCGTCCGTCTGGAGGGCGTCCAGGACCCGCAGGACCTCCTTGGGGTTACGGCCGACCGAGCCCGCCGTCACCATGGAGAACTGGATCTCGTTGTTCTGGTCCACGATGAAGACCGCGCGCTTGGCGAAGCCGTCCTCGCCCTCGATGCCGAGGTCGCGCATCAGCTCGTGCTTGGAGTCCGCCATCATCGGGAACGGCAGGTCACGCAGGTCGTCGTGGTCCTTGCGCCAGGCGTGGTGGACGAACTCGGAGTCGCCGGAGAAGCCGAGGACCTGGGCGTCGCGGTCGGCGAACTCGTCGTTCAGCTTGCCGAAGGCGGCGATCTCGGTCGGGCACACGAAGGTGAAGTCCTTGGGCCAGGCGAAGACGACCTTCCACTTGCCCTCGTAGGTCTTGTGGTCGATCGTCTCGAACTCCTTGCCCTTCTCCAGCGAGACGCAGGCGGTCAGTTCGAACTCGGGGAACTTGTCACCGACAGTGAGCACGCGCTCTCCTTGCAGCGAGGAAACACCGGTCGCGCTGGTGTCTCCCATGGGTTGGACGCTGCTGATGTTGGCACACGGTGCATTGATTACAGAAATAGCTACACTCGGTCGGGTTGATCGGAGGTGGTTATCAGTGACTGTCGGTAATCTCGGAAAGCGCAGGCAGCCTAGCCTGTCCCAGTTGCGCGCCTTCGCCGCCGTCGCGGAGCATCTGCACTTCCGGGACGCCGCCGCGGCGATCGGCGTGAGTCAGCCGGCCCTCTCCGGTGCCGTCTCCTCGCTGGAGGAGGCACTCGGTGTCACGCTGCTGGAGCGTACGACGCGCAAGGTGCTGCTCTCGCCCGCCGGCGAGCGGCTCGCCGTTCGGGCCAAGGCCGTGCTCGGGGAGGTCGGCGCCCTGCTGGAGGAGGCCGAGGCCGTCCGGGCGCCCTTCACCGGCGTACTGCGGCTCGGGGTCATCCCCACCGTCGCGCCCTATCTGCTGCCCACGGTGCTGCGGCTCGTCCACGACCGCTACCCCGACCTCGACCTCCAGGTCCACGAGGAGCAGACCGCCAACCTGCTGGACGGGCTCGCCGGCGGGCGGCTCGACCTGCTGCTCCTCGCCGTCCCCCTCGGCGTGCCCGGCGTCGTCGAACTCCCCCTGTTCGACGAGGACTTCGTCCTGGTGACCCCGCTCGACCACCGGCTCGGCGGCCGGGAGGGCATCCCGCGCGAGGCCCTGAAGGAGCTCAATCTGCTGCTGCTCGACGAGGGGCACTGCCTGCGCGACCAGGCGCTCGACATCTGCCGCGAGGCCGGGCTGGGACTGAAGGGAGCGGGGCGAAGCCCCTCCGCCGAGGGTGGTGGGCGACGGGAGGGCGGCCCGGTGACGACGACCGCCGCGGGGCTGTCCACCCTCGTCCAGCTCGTCGCCGGCGGCCTCGGCTGCACCCTGCTGCCCCGTACCGCCCTCCGGGTCGAGACCTCCCGCAACAACCAGCTCCTCACCGGCTACTTCGCCGATCCAGCCCCCTCCCGCCGTATCGCCCTGGCCATGCGCACCGGCGCGGCCCGCGCCGCCGAGTACCGGGAACTGGCCGCCGCCCTGCGCACGGACCTGCGGCCCCTGCCGGTGCGGGTGCTGGACGGCGGCGGCCGGGACTGAGCCCCAGGGTGCGACTGAGCCCCCGGGTGTGGGGGCTCAGTCCCGGGGGTCACTCCGTGCGCAGGCCGTCCGGGCGCATCAGGCGCAGCAGCGGCGGAAGGCTGAGCAGGGTGACCGCGAGGACGACTCCCGCGCCCATGCCGGTCATCGCCAGCACGCTCGGCCAGTGCACGGCCACCGTCGTGCTCGTCATCTTCAGCAGCACGGCCCCCAGCGTCATCCCCACCACCGCGGCCAGCAGCAGGCCGAGCATGACCGGGATAGCCGTCTGCCACAGCACCGACAGGCTCAGCGTGCGCCGCCGGGTACCGAAGGCGACCAGCGCCGACAGCAGCTTCTTCCGCTCGCGCAACTGCTCGAGCTGCGACACCAGCAGGCTCGCCCCGATCAGCAGCAGCACACAGGTCGCGCCGACGAACAGGCCGGTGCGGATGGAGGCGAACTTCTTCGACTCCTCAGTGGCAACCCACACGTGCGCGCCCGTCATCGGGTCGATCGCCGCCGCCGTGTTGCGCACGTACTCGTGCACGTCCGGGATCGACTGGTCGATCGACAGGTAGACCTGTCCCCAGGCCGTCGTGGCCGTCTGCGGGGGCGCCGCGGCCGGCGTCATCAGCAGGCCGCTGCGCCTTTCTCCCATGGGGTCCTCGACCGAGCGGGCGGGCTTCAGGGTGGCCGGGACGGTCCACGGAACATCGTCCTGCTCCACGCCCGATGACATGTCGAAGTACAGCTCGCGGCCGGGCTTGGCCAGCTTCACGGTGTCGGCATCGAACTCGCTGCCGCTGAGGGCGAAGACGTCCCCGTCGCGGCAGGTGGACATGCGCGCCACCTCGCGCAGGGAGGCGCAGTCGCCGATCGTCACCGTGGCCGAGACACGAGATTCCTCCTCGCTCTTCCAGGACTTGTCACCGACCGATCCCTGGGAAAGCACCGTGGCCTTCCGCACGCCCTTCGTGGCCGAGAACTTCTCGGCAGCCCCGGTGAGCGAGATGCCCCGCGGCGCGCTGACCTCCATCTGGGCCCGGAAGAGGTTCTTTCCGGAGTCCTTGGTGTAGTCGCCCTGCACCCCGGCGAAGAGCATCTGGAGCGCGATCGCCCCGGCCACCGCGACCGCGATGCCGCTGACCAGGCGTGCCGCCGTACCGCTGCTCAACTGGAGCCGCCGCACGGCCAGTTGCCAGGCCACCCCGCCGCCGCCGAGCCGGGCGACGACCGTCTCCACGATCCACGGCAGCAGCGCGGTCACCCCGATCAGCAGCAGGGTCACGCCGCCGATCACCAGGTACTGGTTGAAGTCGCCGTTGCCGCGGCCCTGGCCGAACATCGGGTAGAGCATCCCCAGCCCCACGAAGGGAAGCAGCAGCCGCCACCACAGCCGGCGCCGCGCGGGCTTCGCCGTGCGCACCACGCCCAGCGGCTCGATGACCACTCCGCGCAGCGCCAGCAGGGTGACCAGCACCGCCGCGGCCGGTACCGCGACCGCGACCAGTGCGGCCAGCCAGGGAGAGGGGTTGAGGTAGCTCGGGAAGACGCTGATGCCGATGACCTCGACGGACCCGGCCACCTGACGGCCGATCAGGAAGAAGACGGTCCCGAAGACCAGCCCGAGCAGTGAGCCCCCGAGCGCCTCGCCGGCCGCGATCCGGCGGGTCATCCGGCTGTCGGAGCCGACCAGCCGGAGTGCGGCGAGCCTGCGGTCGCGCTGCTCGCCGCCGAACCGTACCGCCGCGGCGATGAACACGGCCACCGGCATCAGCAGCGCCACGAAGACGACCATCACGAGCAGCAGCAGCACCGGGTCCGAGCGCTCCGTCCGCTGCGGACTGCCGTACTCGGTGATCCGGGCCACCTGCCAGCCGTTGATGCGCGGCGCCAGGTTCTCCACGCCCGCGTAGTAGGCCAGTTCGCGGGAGCCGATGAGTCCGCTCTCGGCGATCGTGCCGACCACGCGGTACGGCAGCCGCTCCCGCAGCAGCCTTCCGGACCCGGAGTCGAGCAGTTCCCTGAGTGCGGGCGAGACCACCATCTCGCCCGGCTCCGGGTACGCGGTCACCCCCAGGGGAAGCGGCGCCCGCGGCCCCTCGGGCTCCACCAGCCGTCCGCGTACCTCCTTGTCGCCGTATGTGGTGTCGACGTCCGCGATCACCAGGGTGTCGTCGGCCTTCGGCGGGGGGTTCTGGATGTAGGTGTAGTCCTCGCGGGCCTCGTTGCGATCGTGCCGTACCGACAGCGCGCTCGGTATCGCGGTCGTGAGCAGCAGCAGTGCCACGCCGAGCCCGACGCCGACCGCCGTGAGCACGACCCGGAGCCATCCCTCGCGTCCCCCCGTGAACGCGAACCTGGCCCCCATGCTCAGGTCGCGG
This sequence comes from Streptomyces sp. NPDC001231, assembly GCF_042896885.1. Taxonomy (NCBI): domain Bacteria; kingdom Bacillati; phylum Actinomycetota; class Actinomycetes; order Kitasatosporales; family Streptomycetaceae; genus Streptomyces; species Streptomyces sp. NPDC001231. The sequence goes on along the minus strand of NZ_JBIAXS010000004.1, from coordinate 137,723 downwards.
GCCCACTGACGTGCGGTCATGCGATCCGCTCCATGTCCCGGGACCTGCCGTCCCGCACGACGATCTCGCGGTCGGAGTAGGCGGCGACCCGGGCCTCGTGGGTGACGAGGACGACCGCCGCGTTGGACGAGCGGGCGGCCTCCGTGAGCAGTTCCATCACCCGCTCGCCGTTGAGCGAGTCCAGCGCGCCGGTCGGCTCGTCGGCGAACAGCACGCGCGGGTCGGTGACCAGCGCCCGGGCGACCGCGACGCGCTGGCCCTGACCGCCGGAGACCTCGCCGGGGCGCTTCTTGCGCAGGTCGTCGACCTCCAGCCGGCGCATCCACTCCAGCGCCGTACGCTCGGCCTCCTTGCGGGAGGTGCCGTTCAGCCGGAGCGGCAGGGCCACGTTCTCCACGCAGGTCAGCTCGGGCACCAGCTGGCCGAACTGGAAGACGAAGCCGAACTCCGAGCGCCTGAGCGCACTGCGCTGGGCGTCGGTCATGGTCGACAGCTCACGGCCGTCGTAGATGATCGACCCCGAGTCGGGGGTGACGATCCCGGCGAGGCAGTGCAGCAGGGTGGACTTGCCGGAGCCGGAGGGGCCCATCACGGCGACGACCTCGCCGGCGTGGATGGAGAATCCGGCGCCGTCCAGGGCGGTGGTCGGGCCGTAGGCCTTGTGCAGGTTCTCGGCGGTCAGCAGGGAGCCGGGGGGAGGGGTCACCGGGCCACCGCCTCACGGAGCTTGTCGAGGCGGGCCGCGGTCAGCTCCAGCCAGCGCAGATCGGCCTCGAGGTGGAACAGGGCGTGGTCGCAGATGAGCTGGTCGGCGAGATCCCCCTTGCGCTTGCGTTCGGTCAGGATCCGCATGCTGCGCAGGTGCTCGGCGCGCTGGGTGTCGAGGATGTCGGCCGCGTCGCGATGGGTGAGCAGTGCCAGGACGACCTTGGTGTAGAGCGTCGACTGAAGGTACAGTTCCGGCTTCTCCGGCGTGGCGAGCCAGTGCTCCACGTCGGTGACGCCGGCCTGGGTGATCGCGTACCGCTTGCGCTCGGGGCCGTCGCCCGCCTCGATTCCGTCGACCTCGACGAGCCCGTTCTTCAGCAGTCGGGACATCGTCGAGTAGACCTGGCCGTAGTGCAGCGGCCGGTCGTGACCGAACTTCTCGTCGAAGGCCCGCTTCAGGTCGTAGCCGTGGCGCGGGCCGGACTCAAGGAGCCCCAGGAGGGTGTGACCGATGGACATGCCGGCGACTCTACACAGTGTGTATACGCGGCATGTATACACCGAGTGTCCATGCGGTGGCGGAGGGAGTGACTGTGCAGGTGGGGGGTGATTGTCACGGTTCTGCTACGGGGGCTGAGGTCCCTCGGGTGGTCGCGGGGTGCGTGGAGGGCGGCCCCGGCGTGGGATGGGGCCGGCCTCGCCCGGCAGGCGGCCCGTCTCCGCGAGGGCGCGGCGCAGGAGGAACTCGATCTGCGCGTTGGCCGAGCGGAGTTCGTCCGAGGCCCAGCGGGCGAGCGCGTCGTACACCGACGGGTCCAGCCGCAGCAGCACCTGCTTGCGCTGCCGCGGCCGGCGGCCGGGCGATGACCCTTCCTCGGTGGCGGTCACTGGTAGAGCGTCCCTGTGTTCAGCACGGGCTGCGGTGCCCGGTCCCCGCACAGCACCACCATCAGGTTCGACACCATCGCCGCCTTCCGTTCCTCGTCCAGTTCCACGATCCCCTGCTCGGAGATCCGGGCGAGCGCCGCCTCGACCATGCCGACCGCGCCGTCCACGATCTCCCGGCGGGCCGCGACGACCGCGCCGGCCTGCTGTCGCTGGAGCATCGCCGAGGCGATCTCCGGGGCGTAGGCCAGATGCGTGAAGCGGGACTCGACGATCTGCACTCCGGCCGCCTCCACGCGCGCGTGCAGTTCGGCGGCGAGCTTCTCGGTGATCTCCTCGGCGTTGCCGCGCAGGGACAGTCCGTCCTCGTCGTGGGCGTCGTAGGGATACTCGATCGCGATGTGCCGTACGGCCGCCTCGGTCTGGGTGGAGACGAACTCCAGGAAGTCGTCCACCTCGAAGGTGGCCTGCGCGGTGTCCCGCACCTTCCACACCACGACCGCGGCGAGTTCGATGGGGTTGCCGTAGGCGTCGTTGACCTTGAGCACGGCGGTCTCGTGGTTGCGGACACGGGTGGAGATCTTCGTCCGGGAGGTGAAGGGGTTCACCCAGCGCAGCCCGTCCTCGCGGATCGTGCCCCGGTAGCGGCCGAAGAGCTGGACCACCCGGGCCTCGCCCGGCGCGACCGTGTTCAGCCCGCACATCCCGAGCAGCGCGCCGATGCCGACCACGAGGGCGACGACGATCAGCGCGGCCTTCGCGCCGGTGGCCGAGGCGTTCACCCCGCCCGCGAGCAGGGCCGCGGCGACCAGCAGTCCGAGGAGCCCGAGGAGCAGGGCGAGTCCGCCCCCGATGCTGTGCGCCGGGAACTCCCGCACGCGCGGCTCGGGCATCTCGGGCAGTTCGGCCGGCTCGGTGGCGGGTGCGGGGCCCTGTGCGAGGTCGTGCGTGGCGTCGCGCGGTGACTGTGCGGGCATGGCGGGTCCCCCTGGTCGTCGAAGGCCCGCGGTATCGCGGACCATGGTTTCTGTCTATCCAAGTGATATCACTTTATCGAGGCACGGCAACCCTTGGTGCCCCTGGAACGTCGGTTCCACTGGGGTGGGTGCTGATTGTCACGTCCGTAATGGGACGTATCAGGGCGCCTTTGTCACAGGCGGCGGTGTTAGCTTTCTGAGCTGACCCGGACCACGCACCTGAGTGACAGGCGAGACGGAAGCGGAGCGTACGGACCCATGGGACGAGCGGAAGAGAGACGAGCGCGGCAGCGCGGGGGCCGCCGCGCGGCGCCCCAGGACTCGTCCGGGACACCGGCGGCCGGCATAGGACCCGCGGGCGGCGGCAGGGCGGCGGCCCGCCGGGCGGCGAGGCCGAAGGGGAAGAGCGGCATGGGCCGCCTGTTCACCTGGAAGAAGATCCTCGGCACCTTCCTCGGCCTCTGCCTGCTGGGCATGGGCGCCTTCATCGTGCTGTACCTGGTCGTGGACATACCCGAGGGCAACGCCGACGCGCAGCGCCAGAGCAACATCTACAAGTACAGCGACGGCACGATCCTGGCGCGTACCGGCGAGGTCAACCGCGAGATGGTGGACCTGTCCAAGGTGCCCAAGGCCGTCCAGCACTGCTTCGTCGCGGCCGAGAACAAGACCTTCTACACCGACAACGGCGTCGACCTGAAGGGCACCGCCCGCGGTCTGCTCAACACGGTGAGCGGCAAGGGCGCGCAGGGCGGCTCGACGATCACCCAGCAGTACGTCAAGAACTTCTACCTCAACCAGGACCAGACCGTCACGCGCAAGCTGAAGGAACTGGTCATCTCGCTGAAGGTGGACCAGCGGATGTCGAAGGACGACATCCTCGCCGGCTACATCAACACCAGCTACTACGGCCGGGGCGCCTACGGCATCCAGGCCGCCGCGCAGGCCTACTACCGCGTCGACGCCAAGGACCTCAGCGTCGAGCAGGGCGCGTACCTGGCCGCCCTGATGCAGGCCCCGAGCCAGTACGACTGGGCCGTCGCGAGCGACACCGGCAAGCGGCTCGCGCAGCAGCGCTGGAACTACGTGCTGGACAACATGGTCAAGCAGCGCTGGCTGGACGCCGGCAAGCGGCAGACCATGAAGTTCCCCGTCCCCAAGGAGCCCCGGCCAGCTCCCGGACGGGAGGGCCAGAAGGGCTACCTGATCGCCCTCGCCAACCAGCAGCTCGAACAGCAGCTGATGAAGGACCAGGACCTCACCCAGGGCCAGGCGGAGCAGGCGGTCGAAGGTCAGGGCTGGACCATCACCCTGAACATCGACAAGAAGAAGCAGTCCGCGCTGGAAGAGGCGGTCAAGTCGCAGCTCACCGGCAAGCTGGACGCGAAGAAGCGGACGGTGGACGGGCACGTCCAGGCCGGTGCCGTCTCCGTCGACCCGGAGTCCGGGCGCATCCTCGCCCTGTACGGCGGCGAGGACTACTTGAAGCACTACCTCAGCAACGCGACCCGGCGGGATTACCAGCCGGCCTCCACCTTCAAGCCGGTGATCCTGGCCGCGGCGCTGGAGGAGGACTCCAGGACCCAGGACGGCCGGCCGATCGCGGCGAACACCGTCTACGACGGCACCAGCGGCCGTCAGGTCCTCGACCACGGCACCAAGGTCGGCTTCGGGCCGCCCAACGAGGACGACCAGAACTACGGCGACATCACCGTCCAGAGGGCCATGAACCAGTCCGTCAACTCCGTCTTCGCGCAGATGGGCGTCGACGTGGGCATGGACAAGGTGATGGAGGTCGCCGGCAAGCTCGGCATGAACACCAAGGGCATGCAGGCGGTACCGGCCCAGACGCTGGGCTCCATGGGCGCCAGCCCGCTGGAGATGGCCGGGATGTACGCCACCCTCGACAACCACGGCAAGAAGGTCACCCCGACCATCGTCAAGTCGGCCGAGCAGAAGAGCCGTGCGGTCAAGATGGCCGACCCGATCGGCGAGCAGGTCATCAGCCGCGAGGCCGCCGACACGGTCACCTCCGTGCTGACCGGCGTGGTCGACGACGGTACGGCCAAGAGGTCGGTGCGGGACAACCCGCGGCGCAACGGCCAGCAGGTGGCGGGGAAGACGGGCACCTCCGACGAGAACAAGTCCGCCTGGTTCACCGGCTACACGCCGGGCCTGGTCACCTCCGTCGGCCTGTTCGGCGAGAACCCGAAGACCCATGCGCACACCACGCTGAGCGGCGCCACCGGCCTCATCCCGGGCAGCGGCCGTATCAACGGCGGTGGCTACCCCGCGCAGATCTGGGCCGACTACACCTTCAACGCGATGGGCGAGGTCAGCAAGTTCGACCTGGAAACCAAGCAGGGTGCCGCCGTGGAGCCGTCCACGTCCCCGTCGGTCACCGAGTCGCCGAGCGAGACTCCGTCCGAGACGCCCACCACCACCGCGCCGTCGGTGTCCGAATCGCCCAGCGAGACGCCCAGCCAGACGCCGTCGCAGACACCGAGCCAGACACCGTCGCAGTCGCCGAGCGACACGGCGTCGAGCAGAGAGCCGACGGAAGGCCTCAGCGACAACCCGCTCCTCCCCAACGAGCAGCAGTGAGCGACGCGCGGTGAGCAGCGCGAAGGGGCGCCCGGCCAGGCCGGGCGCCCCTTCGCGTGTCCGCTTGTTCCGGCTCAGCCCTGGTTCAGCTCGAACCAGACCACCTTGCCGGTGCTCAGCCGGGTCGCGCCCCAGCGTCTGGCCATCCGGTTGACCAGGTACAGTCCGCGTCCGCCCTCGTCCGTGGCGCGGGCCTGCCGCAGACGCGGCAACTGCGGGACGTCGTCGCCGACCTCGCAGCGCAGCACATCGGTGCGCAGCAGGCGCAGGGTGACCGGGCGGGAGGCGTAGCGCACGGCGTTGGTGACGACCTCGCTGATCAGCAGCTCCACGGAGTCGGTGAGTTCCTCCAGGCCCCAGCGGGCCAGCGCCCCGCGGGCCAGGCGGCGGGCCTGGCCGGGGGCGGAGTCCTCCGGGTCCAGGGTCCAGTACGCCACGTCGCTCGGCGCGATGCCGTCGAAACGGGCGGCGAGGAGCGCGATGTCGTCGTCCCGGTCACCCGGGCCGAGCATGTCGAGCACCTCGTCGCACAGCGCCTCCAGCGGCGGCGGATGGTCGGGGCCGGTGAGCTGCGCGGTCGCCGAGAGCTTCTCGCGCAGCTGCTCTATGCCCGTCCACACGTCCCGCAGCCGCGACTCGACCAGGCCGTCGGTGTAGAGCAGCAGGGTCGCGCCCGCCGGGGCGTCCAGCTCGACCGCCTCGAAGTCGACACCGCCGACGCCGATCGGAGCGCCCGGCGGCACCCGCAGCACCTCCGACCGGCCGCCCAAGTGCAGCAGGACCGGCGGCGGGTGGCCCGCGTTGGCGATGGTGATGCGGTGCGCGACCGGGTCGTAGACCGCGTACAGGCAGGTCGCCATGCGGTCGGAGCCCAGGCGCTGCGCCTGCTCGTCGAGGTGGTGCAGCACCTCCTGCGGCGGCAGGTCGAGCCCGGCCAGGGTCTGCGCGGTGGTGCGCAGCTGGCCCATGATCGCGGCCGAGGTCATGGAGTGGCCCATGACGTCGCCGACGACGAGGGCGACCCGGCTGCCGGGCAGCGGGATCGCGTCGTACCAGTCCCCGCCGACCCGCGCGGTCTCCGCGGCGGGCAGATAGCGGGAGGCCAGCCGGACGCCGGTGGGGCGGGGCAGCGTCTCCGGCAGCATGGTGCGCTGCAACTCGTCGGCGATGTACGCCTCACGGCCGTACAGCACCGCTTTGTCGATGCCGAGGGCGCTGTGCGTGGCGAGCTGCGCGGCGACGAGCAGGTCGTCGGGCTGGAACGCGTGGCGCTCCGGGCGGCGCAGGAACAGCGCGGCACCGATGACCCGGCGCCGGCCGCGCAGCGGGGCGAGAATGGTGCGCTGCCCGTCAGGCACGACCAACTCGGAGTCCTCGCCGAGGAGTTCCGTCAGCGCGGCATGGGCCGACGCGGTGTCCGTGAACACCGGACGTACGCCTCGCAGCACCTCGCCCAGCGCGGAGCCGGGCCGTACCTCGCACAGCTCGTTGGTCACCGCCGACAGCTCGGCCGGCTGCTCCGGCACCGGCGCCGGCATGAACCCCAGCTCGGTGTCGCGCTCCGCCGGTATCCGGTCGGTGCGGCGCAGCCGCAGGACGAGCGGGCCGGCGGGCCGCTCGTCGCCCACCGGCAGCGGCTCGCGCAGATACACGAGGATGGCGTCGGAGAAGGTCGGCACGGTGGCCCGGCACAGCCCCAGGACGATCTCGTCGAGGTCCATGCCACGGGCGATGCGCCGGGTGGCCGCCCCCACGAACCGCAGCCGGTCCCCGTCCCGGCGCATCGGCAGCGTCCGCCCGGGCGGCAGTCCCTGCCCGGTACGGCGCTCCTGGCCGTCGGGAGGCACACCGCGCCCGGCCCGCCGCTCCCGGCCGCCGGGCCCGCCCGCCGCGCGGGGCGCCTCGGCGTTCGCCTGCCCGGAGTCGGTGCCGTCGGGGGGCCCGTCCTCGCCGGCCCTGCCCCCGGCGACCCTGGCCGCCGCGTCCGGCTGGGCGGGGATGCCCTCCGGCGCGGGGCGCGGACGGTGTGCGTCGGGCTCGGCGGACGCCGGCTGGGAGTGCTCTGACCCGGCCGCGCCGACCGGACGCGGCACGTCGTCGGCCGGGCCGGACTGAAGCGGTAACGCCGCGGCCCCCGGGGCGGTCGGGGTATGCAGAAGCGCCCCACGGGCGTCCGCGGGGTCGGCGCCCGGCTGGGGGCGTTCGAAGGAGGTCGGCTGCTCCGTCACGCGTGTCGAATCCATCCGTCCGGGGCTGCGCGCCGGGCGCGCAGTTCGTCCCGCCGAAGACCCGATACCCGGAATGCTTGCCCCAGGAACGGATTTCCGGCGTGGTCAGAGGCTGTTGCTGTGCCGCCGGCGAACCGACCGTGGTCCGCACGGGTGTTGCCCTCGTACCCCTCGCTCACGTCCTGCCGCCCCTCGGTGACGTTCGATCAGACCCGGTTTGTGCTCCGGGAGTTGGTACCGGTCCTTCGCCTGTTGCGGAGGACGATCCTACGTTTCCCGCCCGGGGGCGCATCAAGGGTCTCATGAGGCCACGCGCGTGGGGGAGCGGTCCCAGTCGTCCGGCAGTGACGGTACCTCCCAGGCCGGGTCCGGGCGCCACTGCTGCCAGGACTCGCAGAACGGCGGTCGCCAGGCGCGGATCGTCTCCACCGCGTCCCGGCCCGCGGCCCGGACCCGCTCGGCGAGTTCGGCGTCCACCAGCCCGTCCCGCTGCGCCTGCGCGAACTCGTCCTCGTCCCGCCAGTGCCAACTGCGGTCCGGATGAACGGAGATGTCCAGGAAGTGGTCTTCGGAGTCGACCCCGCACGCCCAGCGGGCCAGCGGTTCCTCCAGGTTGACGTACCAGTTCTTGAACCGCCAGCCGGGCTCCCAGAACAGCCACACCGACCAGGGTTCGCCGGGCCGGGCCAGCTTCAGCACGCCCGTGCCGAACCAGCGGTCGCGCTGCACGGTGCGCGGCTTGGTGTAACGCGACGCGAGCGGTTCCAGGTGCACGGGTGTGCCGTCGGCGAGTACGGGTCTGACGCACTCGGTGCCGGGCGCCATCCACACGGCGAGCAGCCCCGGGTCGTCCTGCACGACGGTCACGGGCCGCACGATGTGGAAGCGCGCGCCGCCGTTCTCCCGGTACCGCCACAGGATCCGGCTGCCGGGGGTCCAGGGCGCCGCCGCACCGCCCGTCGTCGCGCGTGGGCTCGCTCCGTCGTGTGCCATGGGCAAATATTAGGTGCCCGGGGCATCCGCCGCCGTGCAGGACGTCAGGGTTCACGCCCCGGCAGCACCAGGTTACGGACGTGTCATCCGCAGGACGTCCAGTGCCCGGTCGAGTTGCTCCGTCGTGAGCAGGCCGCGCTCGACGTATCCGCCTTCCACGACGACCTGACGGATCGTCTTCTGCTCTGCCAGCGCCCTCTTGGCGACCTTCGCCGCCTCCTCGTACCCCAGGTACCTGTTGAGCGGGGTGACCACGGACGGCGAGGACTCGGCGTACTCGCGGGCCCGTTCGCGGTGGGCGACGATCCCGTCCACGGTCCGGTCGGCGAGCAGCCGGGACACGTTGGCCAGCAGCCGGACCGACTCCAGCACGTTCTTGGCGATGACCGGGAGCATGACGTTGAGCTCGAAGTTGCCGGCGGCGCCGGCGGTGGCGACGGTGGCGTCGTTGCCGACGACCTGGGCGCAGACCATGAGCACGGCCTCGGGGACGACCGGGTTGACCTTGCCGGGCATGATCGAGGAGCCGGGCTGGAGGTCGGGCAGGGAGATCTCGGCGAGCCCGGTCCTGGGCCCGGAGGCCATCCACCGCAGATCGTTGGCGATCTTCGTCAGCCCCACGGCGATGGTCCGCAGCTGGCCGCTGGTCTCGACGATGCCGTCCCTGGCCCCCTGCGCCTCGAAGTGGTCGCGGGCCTCGGTGAGCGGCAGCCCGGTGGCGCGGGCGACCTCCTCGATCACGGCGGCGGAGAAGCCGGGCGGGGTGTTGATGCCGGTGCCGACGGCGGTCCCGCCGAGGGGCAGCTCGGCCAGCCGGGGCAGGGAGGCGTTCAGGCGCTCGACGCCGTACCGCACCTGGGCCGCGTACCCGGCGAATTCCTGACCGAGGGTCACGGGTGTGGCGTCCATCAGGTGCGTGCGCCCGGACTTCACGACGTCGGCGAACTCCTCGGCCTTGCGGGTGAGCGCGCTCGCGAGGTGGTCCAGGGCGGGGATCAGGTCGCGGGTGACGGCGGCGGTGGCGGCGATGTGGATCGACGACGGGAAGACGTCGTTGGAGGACTGCGAGGCGTTGACGTGGTCGTTGGGGTGCACGTCCCGGCCCAGCCGTTCACCGGCGAGGGTGGCGATGACCTCGTTGGTGTTCATGTTGGACGAGGTCCCGGATCCGGTCTGGAACACGTCGACCGGGAAGTGCTCGTCCCACTTGCCCTCGGCCACCTCGGCCGCCGCGTCCTGGATCGCCCCGGCGACGTCCTCGTCCAGCACCCCGAGCCGCGCGTTCACCTTGGCCGCGGCGCCCTTGATCCGGGCCAGCGCCTCGATGTGCGCGCGCTCGAGCCGCTGCCCGGAGACGGGGAAGTTCTCCACTGCCCGCTGCGTCTGCGCACGCCACTTGGCGTGCACGGGGACCTGGACTTCGCCCATGGAGTCGTGCTCGATGCGGTATTCGCTCATACCGCGTACAGCGCGGGCGGCGCTGCGGATGTTCCGGCGAGGGCCCGGACGGGGCGGAGCCCCCGGCGGCTGCCGAGGGCTCCGGGAGGATTGTGGGGACCGACTCAGGCGAGACCGAGGCCCCGGACCGGGATCGACGTGAAGGTCGGCTGGGGGGCCGGGTCCTGGAAGAAGTCGTTGCCCTTGTCGTCGACGACGATGAACGCCGGGAAGTCCTCGACCTCGATCTTCCAGACGGCCTCCATGCCGAGTTCCTCGTACTCCACGACCTCGACCTTCTTGATGCAGTCCTGGGCCAGGCGGGCCGCCGGACCGCCGATCGAGCCGAGGTAGAAGCCGCCGTGGGCGTCGCACGCGTCCGTGACCTGCTTGCTGCGGTTGCCCTTGGCCAGCATCACCCTGGAGCCGCCCGCCGCCTGGAACTGCTCGACGTAGGAGTCCATGCGGCCGGCCGTGGTCGGGCCGAAGGAGCCGGACGCGTAACCCTCGGGGGTCTTGGCCGGGCCCGCGTAGTACACCGGGTGGTCCTTGAGGTACTGCGGCATCTCCTCGCCCGCGTCGAGCCGCTCCTTGATCTTGGCGTGCGCGATGTCGCGGGCCACCACCAGCGGGCCGGTCAGCGACAGCCGGGTCTTGACCGGGTACTTGGTCAGCTCGGCGAGGATCGACTCCATCGGCTGGTTGAGGTCGATGCGGACCACGTCCGACGACTCGTCCAGGTGCTCGTCCGTGGTCTCCGGCAGGAACCGCGCCGGGTCCTTCTCCAGCTGCTCGAGGAAGACGCCCTCGGGGGTGATCTTCGCGAGCGCCTGGCGGTCGGCCGAGCAGGAGACGGCGATGGCCACCGGGCAGGACGCGCCGTGCCGCGGCAGCCGGACCACGCGCACGTCGTGGCAGAAGTACTTGCCGCCGAACTGCGCGCCGATCCCGATCTTCTGCGTCAGCTCGAAGACCTTCTCCTCCAGCTCCTCGTCCCGGAAGCCGTTCCCGAGCGGCGAACCCTCGGTGGGCAGGTTGTCCAGGTAGTGCGCGGAGGCGTACTTCGCCGTCTTCAGGGCGTACTCGGCGCTCGTGCCGCCGACCACGATCGCCAGGTGGTACGGCGGGCACGCGGCGGTGCCCAGCGAACGGATCTTCTCCTCCAGGAACTTCATCATGGAGGCCTCGTTCAGGACGGCCTTCGTCTCCTGGTACAGGAAGGACTTGTTGGCCGAGCCGCCGCCCTTGGCCATGAACAGGAACTTGTAGGCGCCGCCGTCCGTCGCGTACAGCTCGATCTGCGCGGGCAGGTTGGAGCCGGTGTTCTTCTCCTCCCACATGGTGAGCGGAGCCATCTGCGAGTAGCGCAGGTTGAGCTTGGTGTAGGCGTCGTGGATGCCCTGGGAGAGGGCCTTCTCGTCCTCGCCCGCCGTCAGCACGTTCTGGCCGCGCTTGCCCATGACGATCGCCGTGCCCGTGTCCTGGCACATGGGCAGCACGCCGGCCGCGGCGATGTTCGCGTTCTTGAGCAGGTCCAGGGCGACGAACTTGTCGTTCGCCGAGGCCTCCGGGTCGTCGATGATGCGGCGCAGCTGGGCGAGGTGGTCCGGGCGCAGGTAGTGCTGGATGTCGTGGACGGCCTCCGCGGCCAGCTTGCGCAGCGCCTCCGGCTCGACCTTGAGGAACGTACGCCCGTCGGGCCCCTCGACGGTGGAGACGCCCTCGGACGTCACCAGCCGGTACGGGGTGGTGTCCTCACCCTGGGGGAGCAGATCGGTGTACGTGAACGCAGGGTGGGCAGGGGGGGAATTGTGCGGCATCTGGCCCATTCCTCACTCGGCAGACGGCTGCCCGCCGACACCGGCGGGCACCGACCAGCGTAGAACCTGCCACCGACGGTGAATCTGTGAGGTCCGGCTCAGTGCGGTTTGACACGGTGCGCGGCGCGCCCGTCGTCCACACCCCTAGTCGCGATCTATCGCGTTTCGGTACGCTGCTGCCGTGGACCTTCAGAAGCAGACCGAACCGCGTACGGCCGCCGCCCCTGTCGCCGAACTGCGCGCCTCGGACGCCGACCGTGACCGTATCGCCGACATCCTGCGCGAGGCCCTCGCCGAGGGCCGTCTGAACGCCGACGAGCACGCCGAGCGCGTCGAGGGGGTGCTGAACGCCAAGACGGTCGGCGAGCTGGAGGTCTTCATCCAGGACCTGCCCGCCGCCCACCAGCGCCGCGCGGCCACCGCGTACACCCCCGCGCCGAACCGGCCGACGGCCGGCGAGATACCCCCCGTCGCCGACGAGAACGTGGTGGCGGTGTTCAGCCAGGCCACCCGCCGCGGCCGCTGGCGCCCCGGGCGCCGGGTGCACGCGTACGCGATCTTCGGCAGTGTGGAGATCGACCTCAGCGAGGCGGTCTTCGAGTACCAGCAGGTCGTGATCAAGGCCGTCTCGGTCTTCGGCGACGTGCAGGTCCGCGTCCCGGAGAACGTGTCGCTGCGCGGCACCGGCGGCGGCGTCCTCGGCAACTTCGAGGTGGTCACGCTGGATTCGCCCGAGTCCGAGGCGCCCGTCGTCTATGTCGACGGCTGGGCCGTGCTGGGCAACGTCGAGGCGCGGCCGAAGCGGGGCAAGCTCGTCGCGGACATTCTCGACCGCGTCCAGAGCAAGGTGGACAAGCATCTGCGCAAGCACATGTGACAACGGCGGTCGTCCTCGGGCGACGGCGGTCACCGGCCGGGCGGTTGGGAACTCAGTGCATAGGCGCGCGCACAGCGGGTAGGCCTTGCTGCATCGTCTCTCGGACCCTCCAGCTCGCGAAGCCGTCGTCAGGAGAAGACCGTGCTGCAACCGCCGCATTCGTCGCTGCAGGTAGCTGCCGTCCCGGCCCAGCGGGCGCCGGCGCGAGACAGGGATCAGGACGCGCCCTGGCACACCGAGGCGGTGTGCCGGCGTGACGAGGCGGGCCTGTTCTTCGCACCCTCCAAGGAGCCCACCGCCGCGCGGCTGTCCCGCGAGGAGGCGGCCAAGCGGGTCTGTGCGCGCTGCCCGGTCATGGTCGAGTGCCGCGAGCACGCGCTGCTGCAACCCGAGCCGTACGGCGTCTGGGGCGGCCTCACCGCCGCCGAGCGCCGCGTCGTCCTGGCCCGGCGCCGCCGCCGTGACCTGGAGCTGAAGAAGGCGGCCCGCGCCACGGGACGCATAGCGGCGGCGGGGTAAGGCCGCCCGGGCGGCGGAGCGAGGCCCGCCCACCGGACCGGCGCCGCCCCGGCCACCCTTTCGGGCCGGGCAACCGGTCGCCGGACCGAGCACCCGTACGCGTATGGGGCGCCCCCTCCGCACAGGGAGCGCCCCATCGCCGTAACGGGTCCGCGGACCGGCTACTTCGCGCGGTCGAAGTCGATCGCGCTGTACGCCCGCAGCTTGCTCAGCCGGTGCTCGGAGTCGATCCGCCGGACCGTGCCGGACTTGGACCGCATCACGATCGAGTCGGTCGTCGCCGTCTCGGCGCGGTAGCGCACGCCGCGCATCAGCTCGCCGTCGGTGATGCCGGTGGCGACGAAGAAGACGTTCTCGCCGGAGACCAGGTCGTCCGTGGTCAGCACGCGGTCCAGGTCGTGCCCGGCGTCGAGCGCCCGCTGCCGCTCCTCGTCGTCCTTCGGCCACAGCTTGCCCTGGATCGTGCCGCCGAGGCACTTCACGGCGCAGGCAGAGATGATGCCCTCGGGCGTGCCGCCGATGCCGAGCAGCAGGTCGATGCCGGTACCGTCGCGCAGCGCCAGGATCGAGCCGGCGACGTCGCCGTCGGAGATCAGCTTGATGCGGGCGCCCGTCTCCCGGATCTCCCTGATCATGCTCTCGTGCCGCGGCCGGTCCAGGATGACGACCGTGACGTCCTCCGGCGTGGACCGCTTGGCCTTGGCCACGCGCTTGATGTTCACGGACACCGGAGCGTTGATGTCGACGAAGTCGGCCGCCTCCGGCCCGGTGACCAGCTTGTCCATGTAGAACACGGCGGACGGGTCGAACATCGCGCCGCGCTCGGCGGCGGCGAGGACGGCGATCGCGTTCGGCATGCCCTTGGCGGTCAGGGTGGTGCCGTCGATCGGATCGACGGCGATGTCGACCTCGGGCCCGGTGCCATCGCCGACGTGCTCGCCGTTGAAGAGCATCGGGGCCTCGTCCTTCTCCCCCTCGCCGATGACGACGACGCCGTTCATCGAGACGGTGGAGACGAGGGAACGCATGGCGCGCACGGCGGCGCCGTCGGCGCCGTTCTTGTCACCGCGCCCGACCCAGCGGCCCGCGGCCATCGCCGCTGCCTCGGTCACCCGGACGAGTTCCAGGGCGATGTTGCGGTCGGGCGCCTCGGAGGGCACCTCGAGCTCGGAGGGAAGATGATGATGCTCGGTCATCGGAGCGCACCTTTCTGATACGACGACGGCCGGATGAGGGTGTTGGCCCCGACTCTATCTCCGGACGAGCAGAATGAGCAGGGGACCCCACGGATGAGCGGAGCGGGCACCTGCGACGATAGGGGCGTGGCAGGTTCGAACGGCAAGCAGAAGACGGTCCGGGACATGATTCTCTCCCTGGGCCTGATCGGGATCGCGGCGGCGGTCATCTACCTCTTCGTCCCGCACGACACCAAGGCTCCCGACATCAAGCGGGTCGACTACAGCATCGAGTTGACCACCGCACGCCGGGCGGCGTCGTACCCGGTGGCCGCGCCCGAGGGCCTGCCCGACACCTGGAAGGCCACCTCGGTCCGCTTCCGGGCCCACGAGAAGGACCACTGGCACCTGGGCTTCCAGGATCCCGACGGTCAGTACGTGGCGGTCGAGCAGTCCGCGGAGAGGCGCAAGGACTTCATCGACGCTGCCAGCCTGGGCGGGCGGGCCACGAAGGTCACCGAGGAGATCGACGGCCGTACGTGGACGCGCTACACCGGCGGCCGCTACGACGCGCTCGTGCTGGAGGACACCGAGGGGGCCACGACCGTGGTGGCGGGCACGGCGTCCTTCGACCAGCTGACGACGATGGCGCGAGCGCTGAAAACATCCTGAGCCTGCCCACGGGCGCCGCCCTGACCGGCGGATTCCCAGGCCCTGACCGCTGGCCCCGGCCGTGACCGCGGGCCTCGGCCCTGGTCGTCGGTCGTACCCCTTACCAGGGGCCCCTGGCCTTCATCGTGGGCCTTGGCCCCGGCTGTGGGCCTGGTCCCGACCGCGGACCCCGGCCCCGAGTGCGGTCCGTGGCCCCGACCGGCGGATCCCCTGGCCTCGACCGCCGGACCCCGGCCCTGACCTCGGGCCCTGGCCCCGGACCGTGGCCGGCTCCGCCCGGCCCCGATCGTGGCTCCCGATCGTGGCTCCCGATCGTGGCCCTCGCCCGGCCCCGACCGTGCCCCGCCGCCTACTCCGAGCCCTCCGCCCCCTCCCGTTCCGTCTCCTCCGCGAGGGCCGCGTCCAGGCGGGCGCGGGCGCCCTCCAGCCAGCGTCGGCACACCTTGGCCAGTTCCTCGCCGCGCTCCCACAGCGCGAGGGACTCCTCCAGGCTCGTACCTCCCGCCTCCAGGCGCCGGACGACCTCGATCAGCTCGTCCCGTGCCTGCTCGTAGCCGAGTGCCTCATCCGCCTTGCTTGTCATCCGCCCACCCTATGTGTCGACACGAACCGTGAACTCGCCCTCGGCGACCCGGGCCCGCAGGGCCTCGTCCGCCGTCACCTCTCCCGGGTCGCGGACCACGTGCCCGTCCGCCTTCTGGAGCACGGCGTACCCGCGCCGGAGGGTCGCGGCGGGGGAGAGGGCCACGACGCGCGCGTGCGTGTGCGTCAGCTCGGAGTCCGCGCGGTCCAGCAGGTGCCTCAGGGTGCGCCGGCCACGGTCGAGGACCGACGCGATGTGGTCCTCGCGCTCGTCGATCATGCGGTGCGGGTCCTCCATGCAGGGCCGGGCGAGCGCGTGGGCGAGCCCCCGCTCCTCCCGCTCGACGAGCGCCCGCACGCACCTGCGGGCCCGGTCGCGCAGCTGCCGTACCCGCTCGTACTCCTCGCCGACGTCCGGTACGACCTTCTTCGCGGCGTCGGTCGGTGTGGAGGCGCGCAGGTCGGCGACGTAGTCGAGCAGCGGGGTGTCCGGCTCGTGCCCGATCGCGGACACCACGGGCGTACGGCAGGAGGCGACCGCGCGCACCAGCTGCTCGTCGGAGAACGGCAGCAGGTCCTCCACGCTGCCGCCGCCGCGCGCCACGATGATCACGTCCACGTCGTCGATCGCGTCCAGCTCCTTCACGGCCTGCACGACCTGCGGGACGGCATGCACGCCCTGCACGGCGACGTTGCGCACCTCGAAGCGGACCGCGGGCCAGCGGTGCCGGGCGTTCTCCAGCACGTCCCGCTCCGCGGCGGACGCCCGGCCGCAGACCAGCCCGACGAGCTGGGGCAGGAAGGGCAGGGGCTTCTTCCGCCCGGCCGCGAACAGCCCCTCCGCCGCGAGCGTCTTCTTCAGCTGCTCCAGCCGGGCCAGCAGCTCACCGACGCCCACCGGCCTTATCTCGGCGGCCCGCAGCGACAGCTGTCCGCGCGGCGCGTACCACTCCGGTTTGGCGTGCACCACGACCCGCGCGCCCTCGCCGACCACGTCGGCGATCGCGTCGAACACCTGGCGGTAGCAGGTCACGCTGACGGAGATGTCGTGCGACGGATCGCGCAGCGTCAGGAACACCACGCCCGCACCCGGGCGCCGCGACAACTGCGTGATCTGCCCCTCGACCCACACCGCGCCGAGCCGCTCGATCCACCCCCCGATCAGCCGTGACACCTCACCGACGGGCAGGGGAGCTTCGGGAGACGTGGAGAGAGCCATGCCCGCGAGAGTAGCCGCCCCCACCGACAACCCCCACCCCCTCGCCCACCGACCCGGGCCGCGCGTCCGTGGGGCGTTCGCGGGGCGTTCGCGGGGCGATCTTCGGGCCGCGGTGGCGGCCTTACGATGGGGGCATGACTGCTTCGTCTGGCCGCCGTGTCCTGCTCGCCGCCCCCCGGGGCTACTGCGCGGGTGTGGACCGCGCCGTGATCGCCGTCGAGAAAGCCCTGGAGCAGTACGGGGCTCCGATCTATGTCCGGCACGAGATCGTCCACAACAAGTACGTCGTGCAGACCCTGGAGAAGAAGGGCGCCGTCTTCGTCGAGCGCACGGAGGAGGTGCCGCCGGGGAACATCGTGATGTTCTCGGCGCACGGCGTGGCCCCCACCGTCCACGAGGAGGCCGAGCGGGGCCACCTGGCCACCATCGACGCCACCTGCCCCCTGGTGACCAAGGTCCACAAGGAGGCCGTCCGGTTCGCCAACGACGACTACGACATCCTCCTGATCGGGCACGAGGGCCACGAGGAGGTCATCGGCACCACCGGCGAGGCCCCCGACCACATCCAGCTCGTCGACGGCCCCGAGGACGTCGCGAACGTCGAGGTCCGCGACCCCTCCCGGGTCGTGTGGCTGTCGCAGACCACGCTGTCGGTCGACGAGACCATGGAGACGGTCGACGCGCTCAAGGACAAGTTCCCGCAACTGCTCTCCCCGCCCAGCGACGACATCTGCTACGCCACGCAGAACCGTCAGCTCGCGGTGAAGCAGATGGGCGCCGAAGCCGACCTGGTGATCGTCGTCGGCTCCCGCAACTCCTCCAACTCCAAGCGGCTGGTGGAGGTCGCCAAGCTCGCGGGCGCGGACCAGGCCTACCTCGTGGACTTCGCCGACGAGATCGACGAGAGCTGGCTGGAGGGCGTCACCACGGTCGGCCTGACCTCGGGCGCCTCCGTGCCGGAGGTCCTGGTCGAGCAGGTGCTCGAATGGCTGTCGCAGCGCGGCTTCGAGGACGTGGAGATCGTCAAGGCGGCCGAGGAGTCCATCACCTTCTCCCTGCCCAAGGAACTCCGCCGGGACCTGCGCGAGGAGGCGGCCGCGCTGGTCGCCGAGCGCGGAGGGTCCGGTACGACGCAGCGGTGACGGTCCGTCGTACGTCGTAACGTGGAGCCATGCAGATCTTCGGCGTGGACATCGGCGGGTCCGGCATCAAGGGCGCCCCTGTGGACCTGGACAGGGGAGACCTGACCCAGGAACGGCACAAAGTGCTGACCCCGCACCCGGCGACCCCCGACACCGTCGCCGACGGGGTCAAAGAGGTGGTCGACCACTTCGGCTGGACCGGACCGGTCGGGCTGACGTTCCCGGGCGTCGTCACCGGCGGCGCCATGGTCCGTACGGCGGCCAACGTCGACAAGAGCTGGGTCGACACCGACGCGCGCGCGTTGTTCGGCGGCCGGCTGGGCGGTCTGCCGGTGACGGTGGTCAACGACGCGGACGCGGCGGGCGTCGCCGAGATGCACTTCGGCGCCGGGCGCGACCGCAAGGGCACGGTGGTGCTGCTGACCTTCGGCACCGGCATCGGCAGCGCCGTCTTCGTCGACGGCGTCCTCGTCCCCAACACCGAACTCGGGCATCTGGAGCTGAACGGCCACGAGGCGGAGAAGCGGGCGTCCAGCAAGGCCAAGGACGACAACGGCCTCAGCTGGGAGCGCTGGGCGCGCCGGGTGCAGAAGTACCTCGCCCACGTCGAGATGCTCTTCAGCCCGGAGCTGTTCATCGTCGGCGGCGGCGTCAGCCGCAAGTCCGAGAAGTTCCTGCCCCTCATCGAGGACATCAAGGCGGAGATCGTTCCCGCCCAGTTGCAGAACAACGCGGGGATCGTCGGCGCGGCGATGCACGCGGCGGAGCACGGGTGAGGCGGTAGCCCTCGACGCGCGGACGCGCTCACCGACGCAGACGGGTCCGGGCGATCCGCCGGTGGCCCTCCCACCGGCGGATCGCCCCGGCGCGTCAGCCCGCCAGGCGCTTGCGCACCGCCCGCCGCCGCGCTGCCAGCGCCACCCGCCGCGCCAGCGCCGTCACCACCGCGATCAGCGTCCCCGCGTACAGCCAGGGCGCCTGGGTGGCGAGCGCGGTCACCAGGCCCATCAGCTTGCCGAGGAACCCCACCTCCCCGTCGAGCACGGGCAGCAGCCCCACGGCGAACCCGATCGGCACCACGACGGGCGCGGTCAGCAGGTCGCCCTTGCGCACCCACAGCGCGGTCAGCGCGCACACCGGCAGGAACAGCACCCCGTACGCGGTGGAGGCCCCGTCGAAGAGCAGCAGGTCGAGACCACCGAGCAGGAACATGACGGCCCCGCAGAACATCCCGGCGCCCAGGCCCGTGAGCCGCGGACCGGACGGCCGCCGCGGCGCGGGTGCCGGGGCCGCCGCCGGAGCGGGGGGACGCCGTGCGGCAGGAGGCCGGCGCGCCGGGGGCACCGGCGGCCTGCTTCGTCGCGGTCCGTGCTGCTGGTGTCGCGTCCTGTGCTGCTCCACTGGACCAACCTAGGTCTGTTTATGTGGCGAATAGCCTGCCTGACACGCCGTGCGCGGCAGCCTGGCCAAGCGTTCGAACCGTCGCGGGGCCCGGCTGCGACACGCCGTAGACTGGTGGATCGGCCGCCTGGCCCCCAGTCTCCTCACGTACGGGAAGTCGCAACGTGTCGCTCACGATCGGAATCGTCGGTCTGCCGAACGTCGGCAAGTCGACCCTGTTCAACGCCCTGACCAAGAACGACGTGCTCGCGGCCAACTACCCGTTCGCCACGATCGAGCCGAACGTCGGTGTCGTCGGAGTGCCGGACGGTCGTCTCGCCCAGCTCGCCTCGATCTTCAAGTCGGAGCGGATCCTCCCGGCCACCGTCGACTTCGTCGACATCGCCGGCATCGTGCGCGGCGCCAGCGAGGGCGAGGGCCTGGGCAACAAGTTCCTCGCGAACATCCGCGAGTCGGACGCGATCTGCCAGGTCATCCGCGCCTTCAAGGACGAGAACGTCGTCCACGTCGACGGCAAGGTCTCGCCCAAGGACGACATCGAGACGATCAACACCGAGCTGATCCTCGCCGACCTCCAGACCATCGAGAAGGTCCTGCCCCGGCTCCAGAAGGAGTCGCGGATCAAGAAGGACGTCGGCCCCAAGGTCAAGGCCGTCGAGGAGGCCAAGGAGATCCTGGAGAAGGGCGACACGCTCTTCGCGCACGGCATCGTCCAGGGCAGCGAGCGCGCCGAGCTCCTGCACGACCTGCACCTGCTGACCACCAAGCCCTTCCTGTACGTCTTCAACGTCGACGAGGACGAACTGGTCGACGAGGACTTCAAGAACGAGCAGCGCGCCCTGGTCGCCCCCGCCGAGGCGATCTTCCTCAACGCCAAGCTGGAGGCGGACCTCGCCGAGCTGGACGAGGACGAGGCCCTGGAACTCCTCCAGTCCGTCGGCCAGGACGAGCCCGGCCTCGCCACCCTCGCCCACGTCGGCTTCCGCACCCTCGGCCTCCAGACCTACCTGACGGCCGGCCCCAAGGAGTCCCGCGCCTGGACCATCAAGAAGGGCGCCACCGCCCCCGAGGCCGCCGGTGTCATCCACACCGACTTCCAGAAGGGCTTCATCAAGGCCGAGGTCATCTCCTTCGAGGACCTCCTGGAGTCCGGCTCGGTCGCCGAGGCCCGCGCCAAGGGCAAGGCCCGCATGGAGGGCAAGGACTACGTGATGCGCGACGGGGACGTGGTGGAGTTTCGCTTCAACGTCTGATACGTCCGGCGAAAGGCCGTCTGACCTGCGACGGAGCGGGTTGGGCGGCCTTTGCGGTCCGCACCGAGTCCGCAGCGTGCTGGATGAGTCCGGCGCGTGGGGGAGCGGTTACGCCGCTTCGTCGACCTGTGGCTGGGCATCGGCGGACTGGTCCGCGTACGCCTTGTCGACGGCGGCCCGGGTCCGCTCTTCGGAGTCGGGCCACAGGTGGGTGTAGATGTTCAGCGTCATGGCCGCGTTGGTGTGGCCGAGGCGCTCGGAGACCGTCTTCACGGACTCGCCGTGCTTGATCAGCAGGCTGGCGTAGTGGTGCCGGAGGGCGTGGGGTCCGGTGCCCTTCGGTATGCCGGCTTTCGCGCAGGCGGGCCGCCAGGACCCGTCCATGAAGTGCGTGTAGACCACGGGTCCGCCTTGCGGCGCCGTGAAGATCCAGCTCTCGGGCCCATCGGCGGGAAAGTCCTGCAGGTGGGCCTTCATCGCAACCACCGCCATGCGGGGGAGCGGGACCGTGCGGTGCGAGCGAGCGGTCTTGGGCGGGCAGACGTACACGCCGTGCTTGGCGGTCTGCTGGATCTGCTGCTCGACCGAGACGGTGGCGTGCAGCAGGTCCAGGTGCCGGAGCTGGAGGCCGAAGAGCTCGCCGGGGCGGAGCCCGGTGGCCGCGCCGAGCAGCACGAGGCCCTTGTAGCGGGCGGGTATCTCCTCGGACAGCGTCCGCACCTGCTCGACGGCCAGTGGCACGATCTTCTTCCGTGGCACCGAGGGCAGCTTTGCCTCGGCACACGGGTTGTGAGGGATCATCCGGTCACGGACGGCCGCCCGGAAGACGGCGTTGACCGTGTTGAAGACCGTTCGTGAGGTGCTGGCGGCCAGCCCGTGCGTGGTGGTCAGGCTGGTGACCCAGCTCTGTACGTCGCCGGGCTTGATGGCGCCGAGCGCCCGCTTCTCCCAGGCCGGGTAGACGTAGCAGCGCAGGTGCTGTGCCACCGCCTTGGCCGTGGAAGGCCGGTGCGGCTGGATGGCCCGCCATTCCTCCGCGTACTCCTTGAAGGGCTTCTTCGCCGACCGCGGGTCAACGTACTGCCCGGTGACCATGCTGGCCGTGACCTCGTCGAGCCACCGCTGGGCGTCGATCTTGCGCTCGAAGTGGCGCGCGTGCTCCTTGCCGTCGAGGTCGCGGTAGCGGGCCCGCCATTTGCCGTTGGGGCGCTTCTGGATGTTGGCCAAGTGGCTTCTCCTTCGTGTCGGTTGTCAGTAGTGGCCGCCGTCCTCGATGTCGTTGCTGAGGGTGCGAGCGTCCCGCTCGTCGCCCATGAGGCGGAGGCACTGCTCGTGGATCGCCCGCGAGCTGTCGGGATGGGCCTTGATGTGGTCGGCGATGGCGACCACGGCGTGGTGCAGGCGGTCGCGTGCGTCTCGGGCCTCGTAGAACGCCTCGACGGCCTCTTGGACGAGCCGCCGGCTGTCGAGGTCGAGCCCCTCCAGGGGCGGGGACATCAGCTCTTCAAGGGGAAGCTCGAAGACGCGGGCGAAGGCGAGGGCCTCGTCGAGGTTGATGCGTCGGCGAGGGGTGCCGTTCTCGATGCGCCAGACCGCTGTCTGGTTCATCTTGACGCCGGCTCTCGTCACCCGCTCCGCCAGCTCGGTCGTGCTCCACCCTCTGACCTCGCGCTCCAGGGCCACGCGCGCGGCCACGTTCCCTTCGCTGTAGAGCAGCGGCACCTCGTCGCCCTCGGGCCTGTCGCCTGTCATCGAACCTCCATCATCCCCATCGCTATCCAAATTGAAACATGAGCTTCCCGATTTGGGTAACCGCTGATCGCGGGGTACAACTTTATGCGGATCGGATCGCCGTCTAGTCGAATGGGAATGCATGCGATACCTGACCACCGCCGAGGTCGCCGAGCGCTACCGCACAGCCGAGAGCACCGTCCGCTACTGGCGCCACATCAAGAAGGGGCCGCACGGCATCAAGGTCGGCAAGCGGGTGCTGTACCCCGAGGCCGAGCTGCTGCGCTACGAGCGCACCCTGATCGACGGCCGAGACGAGTGGGGCCTGGCCTCATGAGCCGCCGGCAGGCCCGGACACAGCAACGGCCCCCGGCGCGCCAACGCCGAGGGCCGGAGATTCCCCTGCACGTCGCCCATCCCTGAACGAACGAACCGGTGAGGGGCGGGACCTTGCCCGACCCGTCCCTCACCTGAGAGGAACGCCTATGGAGAACCCTACGTCCCCCGCCACCTCGAACGCATCCGAGGTCGTCTGGCCCGCCGCCGCGGTCCCCGGCCAGGGCATCCCCTGGCGCAACGGGGACCGAGGCGGGGACCGAACGGAGTCACGGTCCCCTGCTGCACGCTCCACCGACGATGCTTCGACGGGTGTTCCGGTTGGGGACCGAAACACCCCCAGCGCGGAACGTGTGCAGGTCAGTGCCTTGGGGACCGGTCCCGCAGGAGCGGAAGCCGGGGACCGGACGGAGACTTTCGGTCCTCTGGTCCCCGAACCCGGTCCCCGAATCCCGGGCGAGCACGCCGTGCTCCGAGCCGATGGTGGGAGCCACGGTCCCCACGCATCTGCGGGGACCGCGGTCCCCGACGGCGGATCGGGGACCGGGGACCGCGCCGGTGCGGGCGGCGAGACGGCCGACGAAGGAGCCGCGCTGCTGGATGACCTGAGTGCGGCGATCGGTCGGTACGTGGTGCTGCCCAGCGACGAGGCCCTAACGGCGGTCACGCTGTGGGTGGCCGCCTCCCACATCCAGCCCGCACTCCAGCACGCGCCACGGCTGGCGGTCGTGGGGCCGACCAAGGGGTGCGGCAAGTCCCGTGTCCTGGACGTACTCCATGAGACCGTGCACCAGCCGATGATGACGGTGAACACGTCGCACGCGGTGGTCTTCCGCGTCATCGGCAAAAACCCGCCGACGCTGCTGGTGGACGAGGCCGACACCATCTTCGGCCCCAAGGCCGGTGACAAGGAGGACCTGCGCGGTCTGCTGAACGCCGGGCACCAGCGCAACCGGCCCGCCTGGCGGATCTCCGGACCGGAGCACAAGCCGACCGCGTTCCCCACCTTCGCCATGGCTGCCCTGGCCGGGATCGGCGACCTGCCGGACACGATCATGGACCGGGCGGTCGTCATCCGCATGCAGAAGCGCAAGCCCGGCGAGCGGATCACCCCGTTCCGCTCGCGGTACTCGCTGCCCGAACTGCACGCGCTGCGCGACCGGCTGACCGCCTGGCTGGCCCCGCTGCGGAGCACCGCCGCGGGATTGGTTCCGCAGATGCCGGTCGAGGACCGCGCCGCCGACACGTGGGAGCCGCTGGTGATCGTCGCCGACCTGGCCGGCGGGCACTGGCCCTCGCGGGTCCGTGCCGCCTGTCTGGCGATGACGCGCAACGAGGTGGTCCAGGACGAGCTGACGACGCTGAAGACGCGGCTGCTGCGAGACGTCCGCCGCGTGTTCGAGCAGGAGGGCCACAAGGAGGCTCTGCGCAGCCAGGACCTGCTCGCCGCCCTCGTCCAGGACGCCGAGGCGCCGTGGGCCGAGTACGGCACCAAGGGCCTGAACGCCTACCACCTGGCCAACCTGCTGCGCGACTTCGGCATCAGCCCGGCCAACCACCGCTTCGAGAACGGCAGGCAGGCCAAGGCGTACGCCCGCAACCAGTTCCTCGACGCCTGGGCCCGCTACTGCCCCGACCCTGTCCAACCGGCCCCCGCAGCCAGCGAGGCCGCGCTCGCACGGCCAACCCACGGCAAGCCGCCCGCCCCTCCGTCCGGGACGCTGCCCATCGGCCCGCCTGGCGGGCCTGCCAGCCCCAAGCCCACTCGCTGACACCAGCTCCGTATCGATCCGTCGCATCCGTCCCCGCGCAGGTCAGCGCAGGGACGGAGTTCCTTGCCAATACGGATCACTCCGTACCTGCGACCGCCTCCGTACCTACCCTGACCAGCTACGGGACGGATGCAACGGACGTGACGAAGCCCCACCCCACACGACTACCGGAGCACCGCCATGCCCGAAACGAGCACCGACAACGCCCCCATCCGCCGCCGCAAGGGACTCTTCGGCCTGCCCCGCCGATCAGCAGCAAGCTGGAGCGAACGAGCCTCTAACGAGGCTTCGTCCGCGCTTGCCCCCGCCCCAGGGGTGGCGGAGGAGAAGGCCGAGCGCCAGGGGGCGCCCGAGCCGGAGGAGGGCATAGCCGAGACCAGCTGCCCGCCCGCAGCCGACTCCGTTGCCCCTCGCACTCAGCCGCTGGCCGATGTCCAACCGCCCGCCGAGCAGCCCTCCTGGCGGGACCTCGACGCCCCCGCTCTGCCCGCACTGATGAACCGCAAGCGCACGGTGGAGAAGCGCGACCAGGAGAAAACCATCCGCTTCACCCGGACCGCGGTCCGCGTGATCAGCGCCGTCGCTCACCAGCGCGGTCAGAAGTTCGCCGGATTCGTCGGGGACGCCGCCCTGGCCGTTGCCCTCGGCAAGGTGGGACTGGTCGGCAGCCCGGAGGACGATCCTCTCCGCCCGCTGATCGAGGCCGTCGAGGCACACACGGTCGCGCTGAACCGCATCGGCAGCAACCTCAACCAGATCACCGCAGCCATCCACCGAGGAACAGTGCCCGAGCGCGCCGAGGCGGTGCTGGACCGCGTCGAGCAAGCGGCCCAGAACAGCTACCGACTGATCGACCAGCTCCTGGCGGAGGGCACCGCGCATGGTTCCTGACGTCTCCACCGGTTCCGACACCCGCGGACTGATCGTCTACCTCTTCGGCCCCGGCCGCCGCGACGAACACGCCGACCCTCATATCGTCGCCGCCTGGGACATGGCCGGCGCCCCCGACCCCAGCCGCGACCCGGCAGCCACCTACTCCCGGCTCGCCAGGCGTCTCGACCACCACGTCGACCTGCGCACCCGCGAGCTGGGCGGCAAGAAACCGCCTCAGCACGTCTGGCACTGCCCGGTCCGCACCGCGCCTGGCGACCGCTACCTCACCGACGCCGAGTGGGCCGAGGTCGCCCGCCGCATCGTCCACGCCACAGGCATCGCCCCCGAAGACGACGACAAGGCATGCCGGTGGATCGCGGTGCGTCACGCCGACGACCACATCCACATCATGGCCACCATCGTCCGCGCCGACGGGCGCCGCCCGCGCACTCACCGAGACGGACAGCGGGCCCAGGCGGAGTGCCGCAAGATCGAGGCCGAGTTCGGCCTGCGCGGCCTGAATTCCGGTGACCTCACCGCGCCTCGCACTCCCACCGGCGCTGAACGCGCCAAGGCCGAGCGCCAGGGTCAGACGGTCACGGCACGGCACTGGCGGCGCGAGCAGGCGTACGCGGTCGCCGCCGCAGTGCGCAACGAAGCCGACTACTTCACCGTGCTGCAGTCCCTCGGCATCAAGGTCAAGACGCGCCTCGGCCCTGAGACCGGTGACGTGATCGGCTACAGCCTTGCCGCCCCCGGCGACACCAACGCGGCAGGCGCACCCGTCTGGTACGGCGGCTCCAAACTCGCCCCCGACCTTTCCATCAATCGTCTACGCGAACGCCTCTCCGACCAGGAGGTGGCCGACCGGCGGCATGTGGCGGACCCCGCCGACCCATGGCGGTACACCACCACCGCCATCCACACGGCACGCACCGTCCTCGACTCCGGTGACGATGCCGCCGCCCAGGGTTACCTGGCCGCCTTCGGCGATGCCCTGTACAACATCGCCGGCGCCGCGACCGGCCCTCACCGGACGGAACTACGGGCGGCGGCCATGGCGTTCAACCGCGCCCGCCGCTCCGCCATCCGCGCCGACCACCAGGCCGCCACCGCTCTGCGCAAGGCCGCCAAGGAACTCGCCTACGCCTCCAGCGAGCCGGGCGGGCTCGCCGTCGCCCTGCTTTTCGCTACCGTGCATCTGGCTCGCGCCGCCGCCAAGTGGCACGAGCAGCGCGGCCACGAACAGCAGGCCGCTGCGGCCGAAGAAGCCTTCCGCCACCTACAGGCGGGCTACCAGCAGGCCGCCGCACCCGTCTTGGCCGACTTGGCCCGCCGTGCACCGCGAGCCGCAACCGTCAGCCGCTTCGAGCAGGACGTTCGTGCGGCCCTCGCCGACCACGCCGACCGGATCCTCGCCGACCCGGCCTGGGCCGCCCTGACCACAACCCTCGCTCACGCCGAGACCGTCGGCCACAATCCCCGGCGTCTTCTGGCCGAGGTGGGCGCCCAGCGGGAGCTCGACAGCGCCGAGCGCCCCGCCGAGGTTCTCAACTGGCGCATCACCGCTCAGCCGAACAAGCGCGCTCAGGCAGCACGCAGGCGAAATACCGTCAGTGGCACATCGTCCATGTCCGCCACGCCACTCCCTCCGACCACACCAGTAGCCGCGAGGCCCGAAGAGCGCAGTCGACACCGCTGACCCCGGTCAGATGCCCTCGCCACTCGTCGTGGCGGGGCATCGGGTCGGGTTCAACGGCAAAGCTTCATGATGGTGTCGTCGAAGTCGGGAAACTCCTGTGCGGCCTGCGCGATGATCGCCGCTGCCGACGCGCGGCGGTCCGGAGTAAATTGCTCCGCGATAGCCGCCAGGTCGCGATTGACCTGGGGAGCCCAATCGGGCTCGGGCTCGTACGAGGTGGCTGCTTCCCACGGGCCAAAGCCGTCAGCTAGCAGCCACAGAAAGGCACCAAGGTCGCGAGCGACGACGCCTGTTTCTCCTTCGGAGCCCAGAAAGACAACGGGCTGCTCTACCAGTTCCTGACCTGGACGAACCAGCCAGAACGCCGCGTTCCCGCCGGTGCCATCCTGGCCGAATACGCGGAAGTCATCGCCGTTCAGCTCGCTGTTGCCTGTCCACGCGCGGAACCACTCGGTGGTCTCATCAGCAGTCAGAAAGGACTCGTAAGGTTCGAAGTCGGCACCGTCCTCGCCAATGCACTCGAGCCGGACCGCCATGGCAGCGGCGAGCGGGGCGGGGAACTGGCGATCTCCGTTCGCGGTCATGCGAAGAGAGTAGCGATTGGTTTGGGCTTGGCAGCACCTCCTGCGATCCACCCCCAGCCAGCACAGTGACTCAGCACCCTCAGCGCAATCAGCCGCGCGACCAGGCTCGCTGCCATCCCAATTCTGCAGCGCTGCACGGCTGCTCCGGTGCTGGGGTTCTGACGGCGGCAGGGGCCCCTCTGCCGGATCTCGTGCCACACTGAGAATCGGCGCGGGGCCGAATTGAGTACCAGTTGTACTCACCTGGTCTTTCAGGAGGTCCCATGCGGCGCGTGACCGCGGCCCGGTTCATCCCCCAGTTCTTCTCCGCCGGCATTGAGCAGGCCCTCGGGGGACCGGAGACCCACCAGCTTCTCGACGACGCCCTGTACGCCCTGCACCCGGACATGTTGCCGCGGGACGTCGAGCAGTGGCGCCTTGCCCTTGAGCAGGTGGTACGGATCGACAACAAGGCCGAGCTGGTCATCGACGGAGGTTTCCGCCGCGAGGTGCCGACCTATGTCGCCGCGGACAAGCGCGACCTGGTGCGGCGGGCCATAAGCCGCGCGTTCTGGGTGCGGGCAGAACTGCACAGGCTGGGCGTCGTGTCGTAGGCCGCTCGTACACTGCGGCGATGGACAAGGGGTGGATGGCCGTATGGCCAGTGGCAGCGTTCTTCCTCGGCGGCCTGGCTACTCAGCTCACGGGCTGGCTGGCGCACCGTCGGCAGCAGAAGGAGCGTCTGCAGGATGCGGCGGCGGCCTTCCGCGACCGCCGGGAGAACTTCGAGCTGGAGAACCTGCAGAGGCTCACCGAAGCCCTGCAGGTGCTCGGTAGGACGACTGCGCGGGCTCATCACGCAGACATGATGGCGAGCCGTGAAAACCGCCTCTACGGAGTTGAACTGCTCGGCGAGGAGCTGGCCGAAGAGAACAGGGCGGCGAACCAGGACGTACACATGCTGACGGGTTTGGTGCTTGACGACCAGTTGCGTGAGCAGGTGAAAGCGGTCCGGACGGCACTCGGCAGACCGGCAGGCATGCTTCGTGCCGATCCCAGGGAAGTAGACGCGGTTTTCATGGCTAGCCTCGAGCAACTTGCACAGGTGCAGGATCAGATAGCGGCCCGGATCCGGGAGATCTACGTGAGGTCGACCGCTGACATGGTGGCGCAGTGAGCGACTTCAACGGCTACAGCTACGAGGTAGCCATCCGTTCGGGCGGGGTCGACTACTGGGGGCACACCACCGATCCGTCCCCGGATGCCACATGCTGTTTCGCCCGGGGCCCGCTCAGCACTGCTACAGCAGGTCACAGCTGCTACCTCTGCCGCTAGCGCCTACTAACCCGGCTGCTAGGCGCGGCACCGGTAGCAGTTCTCTAGCAGCCGCTCAGTCTGCCGCTCACGGCCTGCTCAGGGAGTGCTCACGGCTGCTCGTCGATCACTCCCTGAGCAGTGATCTGTCGCCCGGACGGTGCCGGGACTCACCCGACCCGCGTCCGCCCTCGGTCCGGCTGGCTGTACGCCCTGCATACCGGGGCAAAGTGGAGTGTGACGAGTCCGTGACCGCTCCGGAAACCGCAGGTCGAGCCCGTGACAGCCCCCGTGACAAACGGTCCGGAGCCCGTGACGTCACGCCCCCGCCCCTGGACCTGGCTGGCTATCGGGCGATCCCTCCCGTATGACGCCCGTTCGCAGGTCAGAGGGCTTGTGGGTGGGGAGATCCATCGAGCAGGTCTGGGGCACACCCGAGCAGAGGGTGGCCGATTTTCAGGAAGCGCCATCACAAGCAGGCCCAGAGCGCACCCCGATGCCCTCGCTGCTCGTGGCAGCGAGGGCATCAGTCGTCAGGCGGCGTGGGCTGTGGGTAACTGCGCGACCCACGTCGTGACCTCGGTCAGGTGCTCGGGCTGTAGGCCGAGGTGGGGGTCGGGCTGAACGAGGAGGGTCGTCGTTCCCTTGGCGGTGCGCTCAGCCGCCCACGCCTGGTCGAGGCCGGTGAAGTCGTCGTCGATCCAGGCGACGGGGGCGTCGTCCAGCCAGGCGTCGACGTGGTCGCGCTTCCAGAGGTAGCCGTTGGGGTGGCTGGTGGTGATCTGGAGGCGCGGCAGGTCGACGTACGGCAGGTCCGGGAGGCCCAGGAGGGGGCCGATGAGGGTGGTGGCGTCCTGGCGCCAGCTGGTGCACCAGACGGGGGTGACCAGGCCGGTGCGGATCACGTCCATGAGCATGGGTCCGTGGGCGGGGTTGAGCCAGACGGTGACGGGGTTGTCGGCGCTGTGGCCGGTGGGGACGACGTCGTGGCGGGCGTGGGTGGCCGGGGTCGAGCCGTCCGCGTCGGGGAAGGGTATGAGAACGCCGTCGATGTCGAGGAGCAGGTAGGGCGGGCGCATCGGTTCCTCCAGGGGAAGCCGGGGCGAGTGGCTGTCAGAGCTTGCGTGCGCGGATCAGCAGGGTGGTGGGCCAGTGGCCCATGCGGGGGTCGTGGAACTCCTGGGCCGAGGTGAGCCAGAAGCCCGACTGGCCGAGGTGCTTCTCCCACCGGTCGGTGGAGAACTCCCAGCGGGCGATGGGGAGCCGGGTGCGGTCGGGGAGGGTGACGTAGTCGCGGCGGGGTCGGTCGTCGCCGGAGGGGCTTCGGCCGCCGCGCTGCGGGTGGGGGATGGAGAAGGCGAGCACCCGGCCGGGCGTGAGGCGCTGGGCGATGGCCGGGAGCAGGAGCTCGGGGGCGACGAGCCCGACGGCGCCGAAGACGGAGTAGATCGCGTCGAACTGCTCGTCGGAGGCTTGCAGGTAGTGCAGGGCGTGGCCGGCGACGAAGGTGAGGTTGTTCAGCCGTCCGTAGTGGGAGCGGGCGCGGCGGACCTGGAGGCCGACCAGGTCGACCCCGGTGACGTGGGCGCCGTGGCGGGTGGCGAGGTGGGCGGCGTTGTGACCGGGGCCGCAGCCGAGTTCCAGGAGCCGCTTGCTGCGCAGGTCGGGCCCGAGGACATCGGCGCCGGGCCCTTGGCCGGGTCTCGTGGTCCATTCCATCCGGGCGGGTACGGCGAGCGGTTCGGCGAGTCCGACTGCGGTGCGCTGGAGGGCGTGGGCGTGCCATGGGGATGCCTGGGCGAGCACGTCAGACCTCCAGGAGGTGGAGGACGTCGGTGAGGTGGCGGCGGACGGCCTTGATGTAGGCGGGGTCGGTGGCCGTGTCGTTGATCCAGCCGATGGACTGCTCCATGAACCACTCGACGGCCCAAATGCGGTGCCAGCCCAGGGCCCAGTTCTCGGCGGTGAGCCCGCCGCGCCGGGCGAGGGCGTCGGGGGTGCCTCCGGCAGTGACGTACTGCTCCAGGAAGACGCGCAGGCGGACGGGGTGCGGGGGTTCGATGGTTCCGTGCCAGCTGGCGAGGTCGAGCAGGCCGGGGCCGGTGAAGGCGCGGGCGAAGTCGAGCAGCCGCCAGCCGCGCTCCCCGATGTGGAGGCTGGTGGGGTGGAATTCGGAGTGCACCCAGCCGAAGGGCGCCATCGTCGCTCCGGCCGAGCGGGTCTCGGCGGCCTGGGCGATCCTGTCGAGCGCGTCCTCGACGTCGTCGGCGTCCTGCCACCGGTCGGCCTTGCGTAGCCGTTCGAGATGTTCCAGTGCCCGGGCCGGCAGCGTTCGCAAGCGCTCCTGGTCGAGGACGGGCAAGGGGGGAGCCGTACGGGTGCCGTGCAGGATCACAGCCGCGGCGACGCTGTCCAGGTCATCGGCCTCGCGGACGGACGGCCCGAAGTCGTCCATGAGCATGCCGAGCCAGCCGTCCAGAACGGCGGAAGCGTGGACCTGGGGGACGGGAAGACCGAGGGTATGGGCCAGGCGGAGGGCCTGGTCCTCGCTGTCGAACGGCTTCCTGGCGTACTTGAAGATGACCGTGGAGCCGTCGGGGAAGGTCACGCGCTCGACTCCGGACATGGACCACACGCGCACCTCCTCCCGTACAGCGATGGCCTGGCCGACCACGGTGAGCAGGTTGTCGAGGAGTTCGGCGCTGGGGTTCGAGGTCACGGGAGGGCTCCGGGGGATGGTGGCGTCCGGGGCGGGCGAGAGACGCTGGCCCGCCCCGGAGCCTGATCGGGTGGGTTACGCGGCGGGGTTCACGCGGTGGGCGTAGACCTGCTCGATCCAGCCCGCCTTGAAGGCGGCGAGGTCGTCGCGGAAGTTCGCCATCGAGGCACCGTAGGGGGCGACCACGCCGCCGGTCTGGTCCGGCACGGACTGGCAGCCGTGCACGAGCCGACCGCCGAGGGCGGCGTGGGCCTTGATGGACTCGATCCGGCGGTGCTCGTTGAACCAGCCGCCGTGGTAGACCTCGTCGAGCATCCCGCCCATCTCGTCGTCCAGGTCGAAGACGACGGAGGTGGCGGCGGGGAAGAACCAGCACGGGCCGACGTTGGAGATGTGCCCGTCCAGCTCCACCTTGTTGAGCGCCATGAGCGTGGCCGCCTCGCGGAGCATCCGCAGGTGCTCGGCGGTGATCTGCGGCAGGCCGAGGCCGGCCAGGTGCTCGTCGCGGAAGAGGTAGGCGTACACCTCGTAGGCGGTGGCCAGGACGCGGGCCGCGTCGGAGGTGGACTCGCAGTGGTGCTTGATGAAGTCGAGCGCGAGCTGCTCGACCGCGCTCTCGGTCGTCTCGTCCACGTCCAGGAGCTGGGCCTTGACCAGCTCCCAGTCGGCGACGAGCCACGTGTTCGACTCGAAGCGGAAGAAGTACTCCGCCGGGTCGAGGGTGATGCGCCGGCCGTCGACCTGGATGCCGGGCAGGCGGCTCCAGCGCGGGTCGAACGCCTCGGGCAGCTCGACCGTGATGGCCGTGGTGTCGATGGTGGTCACCGTGTCTCCGTCTCTGTTCGTCCGGACGCGGGCACAGGAATGCCCGAGCCCGGTATGGGCGTACGGAACTTCGGGGTGCCGCCCGGACCAAGGGGGAGCCTGGATCACGGTCGCGCCGTACCGGGCGGCTGCTGATAAGTGAACCCGTGGTCACGCTCAGTGGGTACGGTGGAAGGCAGTTGAAGCGGTATACGCGGTTTACAGCTCCAGGGCGGAGGCGATCGTGGCGGCGCACAGAGAACCCAACTCCCGTCTGCGCGACGCCATCGACGCGGTCGGCTGCACCTACGAGGCCCTCGCCAGAGATGTGCGGCGCGTGGCCGCCGAGAACGGCGAGGTCCTCCAGACCAACAAATCGGCCATCTCGCACTGGGTGAACGGCACCCGCACCCCTTCGGGCCGGGTAGGCCAGTACCTGGCCGAGGCACTGTCCCGCCGAGCGGGACGTACGGTCACCCGTACCGAGATCGGCCTGCCCGTCGGTGATGCCGAGGAGCCGGTGGAATCCGACCCCGTCCTCGCCGTCACCGACCTGGGCCGCGCCGACCTCGAACGCCGCCGCTTCCTCGCCATCGCAGCCTTCACCACCGCCGGCGTCTCCATGCCGCTCGGCTACGACCACGAAGCCACCGCCCGCATGCTCCGCGCCCGCACCGGCACGTCGCTGGTCGGCGCGGAGGACGTGGACGTCGTACGCCAGATCACCGCGGCCTTCAGCGCCGCCGACGAGCGCCTCGGCGGCGGGCACGGCCTGACCACCGTCACCGCGTACCTCGCCGACACTGCCGCCCCCATGCTGCGCGGACGCTTCCCCAGCGAAGCCTTACGCCGGGCCGCCTTTGGCACCGTCGCCGAACTCGCCTACCTCGCAGGGTGGAAGCACCACGACCTCGGCCAGGAAGGCGCCGCCCAGCGCTACTACCAGGTCGGCTACCAGCTCGCCTGCGAAGCCGACCCGCACGGTCACGCCGCCTGGATGATGCGTGCCCTCGCCCACCAGGCGCTGAGCCTCAAACAGCCACACCACTGCGTTGACCTCGTCGAAGGTGCCCTGCGACGCGGCCTCGGCCACGTCGACGGCCAGACCGAGGCCCTCCTCCACATCACCCACGCCCGCGCCTACGCAGCCACCGACGAGCACCCGTCGGCCGCACGCGCCCTGCTCGCCGCCGAGGACGCCCTCCTGCGGTACGACGGTCTCCAGCCCAGCTACTCCCGCGTCAGCGGCCCCGCCGCAGGCACCGTGGCCAGCCACACCGCCCGCACCCTGACCGACCTCGCCGACCACATCGGCACCGAACAGCAGCACCGTGGCGCCCTCACCCGCTGGGACCCCGTGAAGTACAAGCGCGTCCACGCCCTCACCCACGCCGACCTCGGCGACAGCCTGGCCGCCCAGGCGCGCGCCGACGAGGCCGTCGCCGCCTGGACCCAGGCCCTGGTCCTCATGGAGGGCATGACCTCCGACCGGACCCGAAAGGCGATCACCTCGATCCGCTCCACCCTTGCGGTCTACCAGCGCCGCCGTGTCCCCGGCGCCGCCGATCTCGTCCGCCGCGCCCGCGAAGCCCTCGCCTAACATGCCCAACAACCCGCCCGACGAAGGGAACACCGTGGCCCAGCAGACCGACGACCGCTCCCAAGCCCTCAAGCCGGCGCTCGAATCGATGACCCTGCTGGTCGCGGCCGTCATCGTCCATGACAAGGTCACCAACCGCGTCGTCCTCCTCCAGCGCAGCGAGAGCGCGAAGTTCGCCCAGGGCCTGTGGGACTTGCCCGTCGGCAAGAGCGAACCGGGCGAGCCCATCACGGAGACCGCGGTCCGCGAGCTCTACGAGGAGACGGGCCTCACGGTGAAGCCCGAGGCCCTCAAGGTTGCCCACATCATCCACGGCGCCTGGGGCGTCGAGGCCCCCAATGGCTTCCTCACGGTCGTCTTCGCTGCCCACGATTGGACCGGCGAACCCGAAAACCGCGAACCCCGCAAGCACTCCCAGGTCCGCTGGGTCGATGCCAATGCCATCCCCGACGCCTTTGTCGACACGACTGCCAGTGCTCTCCATCAGTACCTGCGCGGCAGCTCTCAGGTGTCACTTAACGGGTGGCGTTAGTTGCGCGTCCTGAGTGTGGGTGCAGGGCCTTCCACTGACTCCGGCTTGATGGCGACGGGCTGGTCCGGCTACTCACCCGGGAACATCGTGGCTGGAAAGTAGCAGCTTCCGGTCTCATTTGCATGACGCTTCTTGCGTCGCAAAAGTTCGTCGAGCGTGAGGCGCCCGTCGAGAACATAGAAGAAATCGAGGCCCTCCATCGTTAGGAACGGCGTACTCTCCCTGTATGCTTCTCGGGCTCCGCTAGTGAATCCATTTACGCTGATAAAGATTCCAAGCGAATTTTTCCCCTTCCGTCTCACCTTCTCATTGAAGCTGTAGAGGTGGTGGGGCTGGATCGCTTCCTGCCACCACTTGGCCTCAACGATGTAGTCGTCTGTGTCGAAAGTGAGCGAGCCGTCGATTTGCTCGTACTCCAGGCTGTATGACAAGCGAGGTTCCATGTCGAACAGCCTGAAGACGTCATTCAGGAATGGCTCGAAAAGCCTGCCAGCCTTCTGGCGATTATCCATACGCTCCAGTTCGAGGAAGCGTTCTTTAAGGGCGGCAAGCTTAGCTTCAAAGCCATGCTGGGCCTCTACCACGGCGCGGTACGTGAGAAGTTCGTCATCGAACTTCGACTGTTGCTCGTGGGCAACGCGCTGGCGGTCCACCAGTCCCCTGAGATGGTCGACTGCTTCCTTTGCCTCGGCGATCAGCGATTCGGCGTTCTCGTGCCGTTTCAGTGCAGGGAAGCTCGTCAGCTGAGAAACCTCCGCCATCATCCGAAGCGAAAGGTCGCGGTATTGGCGCTCATTTGCCATCAACCGGTCCACGAACTCATCTGCGGTGGCCCACTTGTAGCCGCTGAAGTCCATGTGGGCCAGCAGTGAAGGGTGGTCTGTGGCCCACAAGCGGATGAATCGTTCGAGGTCGCGCTTGTACCAGAAGATCGACTTAAGCGCGCCGGCCAGGGCTCCGTAGGCGGCTGGGCTGATCGGCTGCGCTGGTTTCGGCGTGCTCGTCATCCCTTGTCCGACCTCCCGGTCTCTGCGCGCGGCTGCTAACGCCTGGTCAGATGATGCTACAGAGGGGAGTCGGGTGCTTACCTGCCTTCGCGTCGGATTGTCCGTCCTGCGCGGCGCCGCAGGTCAGGGTTAGTCCGCAGACATTCCGCTTCCGTGTCTGACGTTCCGCCAAGAACGCTGCTCGGCAGTCGAGCAGCGTTCTGGTTGGTGCCGGTCGGTCGGCTTTGAACGCCCCGTTCTACTGGCGGCGCCGCAGCTGCTGGATGGTCGGCACGATGGCCAGACAGAGCAGAGCGGTCCCGCCGAAGGCGGTGCCGCCCGCGAGCAGGGCGTCCACCGGCGTGCTCCCACCGAGGCGCTTGAGGAAGCCGGTGCACGCCGCGACCAGTAGCGAGAACAGCAGCATGACCAGCAGCCAGGGGAACCACGTGCCGCCTGTGGAGTCGGTGGATCGGGGCAGGCTCGGAGGGGGAGTCACGGCGGAGTTCCTTGTCGGATCGACTACTTGGCGCGTTGAAATCGCGTTGGGATTTCTAAGTTCTAGCGCAAGAGTGCAGGGTTACGCATCCAAGTCCACATATGTTATTGAAGTTGAGCAGGTTCTCGCATTAGACGCTCAATTTTCAGCGACAACCGGTCACTTTCGTTCATTTCATGGCATCGGCTTCGTATTTCCAATGTAGCGCGTAAGTATGGATTCGATGGACTGGCCTGGTGAGATGGATCGGCTTGGAAAAGAGAAGACCTCAAGGGTGCGGTCGATCTCGTCCGGCAGCGGTCTCGGTGAACCCGACGATGTGATGGGGAGAAACGGTGGTTGAGAACGCTCAGGCGGGGCCATTTCCCCGCCCTGCCTCTTTGGAAATGCAGCGCAAGTGGGTGGAAGCGGGTCTGAACACGCCAGGGGTGAACGTTCCGCGTGAGGCGCTGCTCAATTTCGCCCCGTTCGTGGTCGATCCGGAGTCCATGCTGACCGAGCAAGATCAGGTCGGGACACGAATGTGGCGACCGGATGCCCTGCGGCAGCTGCACACCGATGCAGGGGACATGTTGATCGCGGTGGTACGGATGCACGGCGCTGGGGGAAGTGTCTGGGAACACAACGAGCGGATCAGCTCGTTGTGGCACTCGCCCGCCAATCCGGCACCGGTGCGGGAGGGCGAGTGCTCGCTGTCCGCAGTGCGCCCCTACGTCCAGCAGGTGGCTGGCGGCTCGACGCAGGAGTTTGCGGCCGTGGAGAGCGTGGCCGAGAACCGCGAGTCACTGGTCGCGAATCTGGAGAAGGCTGCGTCGGGGCTGCGTGAACGGGAAGGCCACCGTGCCTACGATCTCAGGCAGGACCTGATCCTTAACGGGCAATTGGAGCCGGGCCTCTACGTCGCACAGCACATCCTCATCAAGGAAGCACCGCTACAGGCTCGGGACGGACGTCCGCTGCATCCGGCCGAACACTGGCAGTGGATGGCGGTCCGGGGCAACAACCGGACGCAGCGGCGCCACGACATTTTCCGGATCTCGTCCGCCGATGTGGTCGCGGGTGTCCCGGTCAAGAAGATCGGAGGGGGCGGGGAAGACGTCGTCTTTGATCCGAACGACTGGCTCACGCGCCTCTCCGACCTGCTGAACGAGGAGTACGCATCGCTCTCCGCCGCCACGAGCCCTGCCGATCCTGACGACGACTCCCGTGCCGTGCAGGCTGTCAGGCTCGCGGTAGTGGAGTCCCACCTGGTCGTGGGCACCTCGGCACCGCGCAGGCTCTACCGCATCGCACAGATGAGTAATCGGCGTGACCACGTTCATATGCCACTGGAGTTCACCCCGAACGACCGAGGACGGGCGCTCGGTCGCAGCGTGCTCGGGATGTACGCAGCGGAGGGAGTGCTCGACGAAAGGGTCGCGGAGGTTCTGTCAGGAGGCGTGCCTATTGCGGGGTTGCCAGGGCTGCCGGCGGATGCGACGGTGTCGGAGTTGCGGGACATCCGTTCGATGATGCTTCTCCGGGAGCTGTTTCCGGTGGAGCGGCGCAAGCGGTTGCTGATCCGACGAGCGCTCAGCGAGGCGCCGCCGTCCCAGCTGAGTGCTCCGGAGGCCAACCGGCGGGCGCGGGTTTGGTCGGCCATGACCTCGGAGAGCTTTCCAAGCCCCTGGAACCCGCGGATCGCGGAGGTTTTCCAGCTCGGCGATGTCCGGGGCGGTCTCAATCCCTCGGACCGGCGGTTGCCGGAGTTGCTTGCCCAGGCGGACACTGATGACGAGGCATTCGAGGAACTCATCTCCTTCCGGGCGGCGCATTGGCTCGCGGCCTTCGACATCATCGACGCAGACCGGGGATCGCTGACCGGGCAGAAGACCGACGACGACGGCACCAAGGCGGACCGTGTCCGACGGACAGTCAAGAACAACCTGATGGCTATGCGGAACAACCGCCGCAAGGCGGTGGGTGTCCTGCGTGAACTGGCAGCCGCGATGGACGAGGGGGACCGTCGCCCGCGGAAGGTCTCGGCGACTGGCGAACCCTTGCTGGAACCGATGAACCGGGCCTGGTTCAACCGGGAGTTTCCCAAAGAGGCGGGAACTCGTGGGCGTGGGGTGCCGAAACCACGGGTCAACTCCGCTCCGCCGCGGTCAACCGCGCAGTCCGTTCGGCTGGCAGCTGGCAACGGTGCTATGGCCGTGCCCGGCGAGGAGCGGACGGCACCTGCAGCAAAGAGCGGGCCTGTTCAGTCTCCGAAAATCGTACCGACCTGTCCGGCGCCGGATGTGGTTCAGCCGCCGAGCCTCGAAAGTGTTCCTGTGACCGACCCGGCGCCCGATTTGGCAGTGAACCTGGAGCAGCAGGTGGGGGTGCTTATCGACAATGTCGGGAGATGTCAGGAGATTGCCGCGTCTCTGGCCATGCTGGCGAAGCCGGGAGGCCGCTCACTGACTCGGGATCAGGCGGACAGCATCGCACTGGGCTTGATGACGACTGAGGTGGAGACCCGCCGGTTGCGGGTGAAGCTGGAAGGGCTTGCCGAGCCGCTCGCAGGTCCGTGAGGCGGTACTGGGTTCGTTCGGGCCGTGCCTACAGCTACGGCCGAGAGTCGAGGGACAACTTCTTCCTCGGAGGCGGGGGCGAGTCCGGGGGCGTGCAGGAGGTGGTCGCGCTCGGCGTTGAAGGGCCATCGCCGCCCATTCCTGGCGGCGTACGAGGCGTCGTCATCGTCGTTGAGCTGTTGGACGAGGGCCTCGATGAGGAACGTCATGATGCCGCCGAGTGGCCGCGACGCTAGAAGGTGTGCAGCCACCAACAGAGCACCGAGCGGTCGTTGGGCCACGAGGCGCGGTCCTCGGCTTCCCAGTCCTCGAAGGTGTCAGGTATCAGGTCGATGGGGCGCCAGGCGGGGGCGAGCGTCTCGTCCACGGCCGGAGGGCGGACGTACTGCCTGCCGTGCTGGTCGCAGGCTCCGAAGTCCTGGTAGTTGCGCTGAGCCTCGATCAAGGAGACCTTGTTCGCTCCGTCATCCGTGGTTGGCCACCGGAACTGGACCCCGTCGTCCTCCCAGAAGCAGACGGGGCCGATCTCGTACGAGCCGGGCATCGCGCTCAGCACACGGTGCCCGCAGCAGGGGCAGGCGTAGCAGTCGCTCACCTGCGTAGTTTCGTTACAGATCCGACCCGTGCACCATGGATTTCTCTGCCTCGGCGTACCCGGCCAGTCCGCATCCAGTCCGCAGGACACCCGTAAACGGCCGTCGGGAGCCAGCGCATGCCAACGAGGAAATTCCAGGTCAGGGCCCTGGAGTGGGCTCCGCCGCAGGTCAGGATCGGTCCGCAGGCGTTCCGCTTCAATGTGTAGTGGCTGACGTATCACCACGTCACTGATCTGGCAAACATACAGGTCAGAAGGGGTCCGGCCTTTCGGGGTTGGGCCCCTGGTTGTTTCCCGTGCTGGGATGTCGCAGGGACGCCGGTGCTGGATCGCACACTGTCCACTGCCCGGCAGCAGGGAGTGCACGGACGAGCGCCC
The DNA here is from genome assembly GCF_042896885.1 of Streptomyces sp. NPDC001231. Classification (NCBI taxonomy): domain Bacteria; kingdom Bacillati; phylum Actinomycetota; class Actinomycetes; order Kitasatosporales; family Streptomycetaceae; genus Streptomyces; species Streptomyces sp. NPDC001231. The sequence goes on along the minus strand of NZ_JBIAXS010000004.1, from coordinate 98,269 downwards.
CTCCCTTTACGGTGCGACCGGAGATCGACGATCACAGGGGGGACGGACGGGGGCCGTCAATCGATCGCGGGCCGAGCGGCAGCGCCAAGCGCAGATCCTGCGCGATTGGCGGGCCGTATCTGATGGATACCGCCGGCGCCTTTGAGGGGATGCTGCAGCGGGCCTGGGATCGGGTTTTGGAGGCCAAGCCAGTGCTGCTGGTCCTCATCGGCTCCGATCTGTCGATGATGGAGGCGCTGAACAGCTACGGACGCCCCTGCCACCAGCGCGGCCGGGAGATGGTGCTGGGACCGCTCAACCCCGCCGAAGTGGGGCAGATGCTCGAGCTGGATCCGGCAGAAGCCTTCGACGCCGCGCTGGTCACCGGCGGGCTGCCGCTGATCTGCGCGGAGTGGCCGCGCGGCGTAGGGCTGTGGGACTTCCTCGGCGAGGCGCTGAGCGACCCGGTCTCGGCCCTGCTCGTGTCGGCCGAGCGCTCGCTGGCGGCCGAATTCCCCCCGCAGGCTCAGGCGCGTACGGTGCTGGCGGCTATCGGTAGTGGCGAGCGGACCTTCACCAACATCGCCCGTGCGGCCGGCGGAATCGGGGCCACGCCGCTGCAGCGGGCGCTGGAGCTGCTGACGGCCAAGCGGATCGTCGCCGCGGAGCTGCCCGTATCGCTGCGTCCGTCAAAGGATCGCCGCTACCGGGTGACAGATCCCTACCTGAGGTTCTGGCTGCAATTGCTCGGCCCATCCATGGAGGAGATCGAGCGAGGGCGGGGCGATCTGACTTTGGCGCGGATCCGGGAAAGCTGGACCAGCTGGCGCGGCCGGGCGATCGAGCCGCTCATCCGCGAGGCGCTTGCCCGGATACTGCCCGACGACCAGCTCCCCGCAGCCCCCGCAGTTGGCGGCTACTGGACCCGTACCAACGACGTCGAGATCGACATCGTCGGGGCGGACCGCGCCCCCATCGCCAAGGAGATGTTCTTCGTCGGCTCCATCAAGTGGCTGGAGCAGTCGCCCTTCGACCAGCATGACCTGGCAGCTCTCCACCGCCACCGCGCCGCCCTCACCGACGAACCTGTTCCCGTCGTGGCGGTCTCTCGCAGCGGAGTCGACTGTCCGGGGCTCGATGCCGCCTACGGCCCCGGCGATTTGCTGAACGCCTGGCCGCTGTGAGCGGCGGATGGCAGGCGAGGCCGGGGAGTTGGGGAGCGCGATCAGGCTGAACATCGCTGAGGCGGGCTCGCGCGGCATGGAGGTCGTCATCAACGCGCTCACCATCATCGAGGCCGTACATGCCCGCACGAACACGGCTAGCCTGAACCGGGTGCTCTCCGGGCTGCGAGCGGTCCCGGTGGGTGAGGAAGAGGCGAGGGCGGCCTCGAAGCTGCTGATGGACGCCGGTTTGCATGGGCACAAGTACGCGATTGATGCCGCGGTCGCCCAAGCCGCGCTGCGGCAGCACCGCCCCGTGGTCATGTTGACCTCCGATATCGACGACGTGGCCTGCGGCGATCGAGTCCGGCTCGTGGCGATGTGATTTCCCTTGGCCGAGGGCGGTGGTGATCGACCGCGGCCCTGGCCCGTTCCGGGTGATGGTGCGAGCGGCCGCGGAGGTGGTTCAGTGGGGTTGGTCTGCTGCCCCCCGTGCCGTGGAGTGGGTGGCCGCCCAGCCGGCGAGGAGTTTGAGCAGGTCCTCTGAGGTGGTGCCCGGCTCGGCGGTGTATCAGGTCACCTTGAGGCAGGTCCGGGATCTCCGGGTGGCGTCCGGCCTCGGCGCGCAGCAGCGCGACGGATCGCCGGCCGTACGCGGCGTCGAGTCCCGGACAGTCGACCCCGCTACGCGAGACCGCCACGACCGGGACGGGTTCGGCGGTGAGCGCAGCCCGGTGGCGGTGGAGCAGCAAAATGCGTGATGGCCTCATGGCCGCTCGGCATCTACGCGAGGCGGTCCAGTTCGGCTGTGATTGCCTCGCGCAGCGTGTCGTGCCGGGGACCGAGCGCGTACTGCTCGTCGTGCCAGTGCTCGCGCGGATACAGCCACACCGGCCGGCCCACGAGATCGGCCGGCTCCCAGTCGAAGCGTGGCCACACATGCGCGTGCAGGAACGGATCGGTGTTCCCCAGGATCTCCAGGTTGACCCGTCGGAAAGCCGGGTCCAGCCGCCCGCAGGCGCGTTCGACGGCTTCCCCCAGCTTGTCCATGTCGGACAGGAACGCCATCCGCCCGCTCTTCGGAAGCTCCGACAGTCGTTCCACCGCGGGATCGTCCACCAGAAGCACCGAGTACCCCGGCAGGAACTGAACGTCTCCGATCACCGCGAAGCCCGCTTCCAGCCTGCGGAGCACGGCGGGGTTCTCACCCCGAAGCGCGCTGCCGATGCGGTCCTTACGCCAGTCACCGGTCACGGCTAGCGCACGCCTTCCCACAGGAGGCGTTCCTGGTCGCGTGGATCGTCTTCCGGGGTGGGGGCTTCCGTGAAGACCATCGTCGTGCGCGTGGTGGTGTCGTAGGCGGGCCAGCCCGGGTTGCCCGTTTTGGCGAAGGAGAGCCAGGCCTTGTGCATTGCATCCGCCAGGGGTTGGGGTGGGTGGGGGCCCAGTAGGGGGGTGTACGACGGGTCGTGCAGGCGGTTGAAGACGAAGGGGAGTTCCAGGGCGTGGCAGGCGCCCAGGCGACCGTCGAACTGGGGCGAGCGCCAGGCGAATTCGTACAGGTGGGAGCCCAGGACGGACTCGGCCAGGCGGATGGCGGGGATGCGGTAGAACCAGTCCGTCGCCACCGCGGAGAGGAGTTCGCCAGGGGTGGCGGTGGGGCGGGTCGCGCCGTATACCGGGAGGGCTTCGTCCGGGTTCAGGCCGTATGCGGCCATCGTGGCGCGGAGTCCGGAGTCGCGGATCGCGTCCAGGAGTCGCGTGGGGGCCAGGAACAGGCGGTACTCCTCGCGGTTGCTGCCGATCAGGAGGTCGACGCCGCAGTCGGGGCCGGGCAGGGACAGGCCGGACGTCACCGGTTCGAACGGCATCATGTTGAGCACCGCCTCGCCCCACAGCGCCGGGTCCGGGCGGGCGCCCACCTCGGCGCGGAGTTCGGCCTGGGCGGGGAGGAGGTCGGCGAGGGGGACCTCGACGAAGGCCTCCAAGGTCGGTTCGATGCCGAGCTTCGCTGCCAGGCGGTCCGTGATCAGCGCCGCCGAGGACGGGCGCAGGAAGTGGTGGCAGGCGCCGCTCTGGAGGATCGCCCGGCGGAACAGGCCGTCCGCGAGACCGGTGGCCAGCAGGACGCCGATGCTCATCGCGCCCGCCGACTCGCCGAAGACCGTCACGCGGTCGGGGTCGCCGCCGAAGGAGGCGATGTTGGCGCGGATCCAGCGCAGGGCGGCCACCTGGTCCAGCAGCCCGCGGTTGTCCGGGACGCCCGGCAGGTGGAGGAAACCGTCCGAGCCCAGACGGTAGTTGAGGGTGACGCAGACGACCCCGCCGCGGGCGAAGGCGCTGCCGTCGTACGCCGACGCCGAGCCCGAGCCGTTGGAGAACGCCCCGCCGTGCAGCCACACCAGCACCGGCAGGTCGGCCCCCGGCTCCGGGGCGGGCGTCCAGATGTTGAGGTTCAGGCAGTCCTCGCCGGGGATGACGTCCTCCGGGATGAGGGTGTCGAAGGGCGGCGCGTAGGGCGCGTGCGGCACGGTCGGGCCGTAGGCCGTGGCGTCGCGTACTCCTGCCCAGGGCTGGGGCGGATCCGGTGCGCGGAAGCGACGCGGGCCGAAGGGCGGGGCCGCGTACGGGATGCCGAGGAAGGCCGCCACGCCGTCCGCGGAAAGACTGCCGCGGACGGCGCCCTGCTCAGTGGTGCACACCGTCATGACGTCAGGATCCCCCGCAGGGCCGCCCCGAACGCCTCCGGACGTTCCAGATGCACCGCGTGCCCGGCGTCGCGGACGGCGACCTCCCGGACCGTGCCGCCCCGCGCCGCGTAGCGGTCCAGGACGTGACGGGTCTGCGCCACCATCGGCTGCGCGGGGGTCCCGTCCCAGCCGGGCACCGCGCCGATCGAGCCCAGGTGTGCCAGGTCGAACACCGAGGTGTCCGAGACGATCACGTCGTCCTCGCCGCGGATCCACAGCACCGGCGGCTTGGGATCGATCAGGTGCAGCTCGTCGAGGCGGAAATGGACAGGGGAAAGGCAGTTGAGCACGCCCCGGGTGCCGGGGGCCACGCCCGGCCAGGCCGTGGACGCCACGCTGTCGCCCGGATAGTGGTCGTCGCCGGTGCGCGTGGTGAGCATGGAGTCGACGTACGCGTCCTCGTGCTCGCCCTCGGGGCGCCACGGCGGCTTGACGTAGCAGTTCGCGAGGACGGAGCGGGGTGCGACGGGGGAGTCCTCGCCGCGCTCGCCCTTGGCCAGCAGCGAGACGAACTCCGGGTTGGCCGTGCCGCCGCCCGAGCCCGCCCCGTCCTCGGAGTTGAGGGTCCCGTCCACGCCGTGCGTGCCGCCGAAGCCGTACGGGGAGACCGGGTTGACCAGGGTCAGGGAGCGCACCGCGGCCGGACGGTCGCTCAGGTACTGCATGATCACACCGCCGCCCATGGACCAGCCCACCAGGTGTGCCCGGTCGATCCCGAGGGCCGTCAGCAGCGCGGCGAGGTCGTCGGCGTGGTCGCGCAGGCCGCGCGTGGCGTCGATGGGCAGCGGGTCGGTGCCGCCGAAGCCGCGCAGGTCCAGCGCGATGGGGCGGTAGCGGTCCGGCAACAGGGGCAGGGTGGTGTGCCAGAAGGCGGAGGAGGAGACGTTGCCGTGGACGAAGACGACCGGCTCGCCCTCGTCCCGGAGTTCGGCGATCTGCACGGTGAGACGGTCGGTGGCTACCCGGCGGGTGCGGATGCTGCTGGTCATCTTCATCTGGTCCTTTGGTCCTTCACGAGAGCCAAGTGGCGATCTGGGCGGCGGCCGAGCTGTTCCAGCCCAGCTCCAGGTGGTTGGCGCCGACGACGGTGGCGGTGCCGCCGACCGTGGGGATGCCGGTGGTGTCGAGCGCGCTGGCGATGAAGACGACACCGTCGCTCGGCCCGCGGTTCTCGTTGAAGATGCCGACGACGGTGGGGGATCCGCCGGCCAGCAGGTAGGTGGTGACGGAGGCGGGTACGCCGGCGTCGTGCAGCGGCTTGATCAGCGAACCGGCGTCGATGGCGGCCTGGATGCCGCTGCCCGCGGTGTAGAAGCCCTGGCCGCCGTAGTACGTCGTGTACCAGTCCTGCGCGGCGCCGTCGACTCCGTACCTCCCGTCCCAGCGGGCCAGCATCTGCCGCTGGCCGGGATAGTTGTCGTAGCCGCCGGAAGGCGTCATCGAGAACTCGGGGTGCGCGGTGTACAGGCCGTAGCAGGTCATCCGCGCGTGCGGGGAGGGCGCGTTGACCTTGCCGCCGCACTCGGGCCAGATGGAGAAGTCGTGCGCCCAGCCGTGCGCGTACGGGTAGTCGTAGCCGCCGTTCGGACCGCCGACGGTGATCAGCCTGCGCACGTCGCCGGCGTACGCCCGCCCCCAGCTCGGCTTCAGCGACGACACGTACGCGCGGGTCGACATCTCGCCCTTGCTCCAGCCGACGAGGTCGACCTTGGCGACGCCGAGCCTCGCCTTGATGACGGCGATGGCGTCGCCGACGATCTGTGCCTGCATCAGGTTGTCGCCCTGCTTGTGCGCGAAGCCGACCGCGAAGACGCGGTGGCCGCGTGCGGACAGGTACTGCATCAGACCGGTGGACGGGCAGGACAGGGCGCCGCAGCCGTAGCCGCCCGCCTCGCCCGGGTTGGCCCAGGCGCGGTCCGCGGTGTCGTTGGCGCCGTGCACGAGCAGGACCGGTGTGGTGCGGCTGCCGGTGTCCCAGCCGGGGGCCGAGTAGAGCAGGAAGCGGCCGGAGCTCGGTCGGGAGACCCCGCCGAAGTACGTGACGCGCTTTCCGTCCTGGTCGCCGCGGCCGTCCGAGGGGTAGCCCTCGGTGCGGAACCCGGGGGTGGTGTCGAGGTAGCGCTCGACGCGCTCCCAGCCGTTGGTGACGGTGCCGGCGCCGTAGCCCGCCTCGAGGGTGAGGTAGGACGGCGGCGGTTCGGCGGCGGACGCGGTGCCGGCGACGGCCGCCGGTCCGGCCACCACCGCCATCAGCAGGGCGAGCAGCATCCGCCACCGGCCCGTACGGCTTCGTCTGTACCGCATGTCCCCGCCCTCTCGTCCGCGCTTCCACGGCTCCGTCCCACCGCGGCGGCCCACAGTAGGCACGGGACACGGAGGGAGGGCATGTGTGCGGAGCCCATAAGGAGGGCTGCCTGTGTGGGGCAGCAGCCCGCATCCCACCTCGTCCAGCCGGCCGGGAAGTGCCGGGCGGACGAGGTGGGACGCGGGCCGGGCGATGTGCGGTGCCCGGCCGGGTCGGGCCACCGGTCGGGCACCGCGGCCTCGGGCGCCGGGCACCGCGGCTTCAGGTGCCGGGGACCGCGGCCTCAGACAGCCCGCGCCGCCTGCCGCTGGGCACGGACCCGGTACCCGTAGGCGGCCAGCACCACGGCCAGGCTGAGGAAGCTCAGTCCCACCTGCGGCCGTGTCTCCGGCATGACGACCATGACGGCGAGCACTCCGGCCATCCACGCGATGGTCACGTAGGACAGATAGGGGAAGAGCCACATCTTGAGCCTGATCGGCTCGCCGCCCTCGCGCTCGACCCGGCTGCGCTGCCGGATCTGCGCCGCCACCAGCACGATGTAGTAGATGAGCTGGATGGCGCCGGAGGAGTTGATGAGGAAGATGAAGATCTGTTCGGGGAAGAAGTAGTTGGCGACCACGGCGAGGTAGCCCATCGACGTCCCGGCGAGGATCGCCCGGACCGGCACGCCGCGGGAGTTGACCTTGGCGAGGAACTTGGGTGCCTCGCCCTGCTCGGCCAGGGTGAGCAGCATGCGCGAGGTGATGTACAAGCAGGAGTTGAGCGAGCTGAGCACCGCGGTCAGCACGACCACCTGCATCATGACCGAGGTGTAGGGAACGCCCGCGGTGTCCAGGGCGACCGCGAACGGGCTCTTGATGATCTTGCCGGAGAACGAGAAGTTCCACGGCACGATGCACACGATCAGCAGCACCGACAGCACATAGAAGGTGAAGACCCGGTACATCACCTGCTTCGTCGCCTTGGCGGCGTACTCGGCGGGCTTCTCGGACTCGGCGGCCGCGATCGTGGCGATCTCCGCGCCGCCCATGGAGAACAGCACCGTCACGCTGCCGATCACCGCGGCCGTGACACCCATCGGGAAGAATCCGCCCGAGCCGAACAGGTGGCTCAGGCCCGGACTGGGCCTGCCGGTGCCGCCGAACAGGAAGACCACCGCGACACAGGCGAAGAAGATGATCGCGGCGATCTTCACGGAGGCGAGCCAGAACTCCGACTCGCCGTAGGCCTTCACCGACAGCAGGTTGATGGCGGTCATCACCAGCATCAGGCCGAGACACAGGGCCCAGGTGGGCACCGAGGGCAGATAGCCGCCCAGAATGCCGGCCCCGGCGACGGCCTCGATGGCCGCCACGACGACCCAGAAGTACCAGTAGAGCCAGCCGATGGTGAACCCGGCCCAGTTGCCGAGTCCGTGCCGGGCGAAGTTGGCCACCGAGCCCGCGGACGGCCGCAGTACGGCCATCTCGCCGATGGCCCGCATGACGAAGATCATCAGTACGCCGCTGACGGCGTAGCTCAGCACTGCCGCGGGACCGGTCTGGTTGATCACCGCACCGGAGCCGACGAAGAGCCCGGCGCCGATGATGCCGCCGAGCGCGATCATCGTCAGGTGCCGGTTCTTCAGGGATCTCTTGAGTCCGCCGCCGGGGGCGGGGGCCTCTTCGTGGGGAACGGTCGAAACGGGTCGATCACTGGTCGTTGCCACGGTGGACCTCGTTCTTCTTCGGATACGACGAGGGGGAGGGGTAAGCCGGAGCCGTCCTGGGGGGTGCCCCGGTCGGGAGCACCCCGTGTCGCGCGCACCACGGGTCAGGAGCACCACGCGTGGGCGGCGGCCGCGTAGATCTCGACGATCTCGAGGTACTTGCTCGTCTCGACCCATTCGTTCGCCCAGTTGTAAGGGGGCGTGCCCGGGCCGATGTTGACCGAGTCGATACCGGCCTGCTTGAGGGGGACCATGTCGGTCCAGAACTGGATGCCGCGGAACACCGGGTCCCCGCCGGTGGTGCGCACCGCGTCGGCCACGGTGCGGGCGATGGGCGCCTCGGTGCCGATCTCGTACGGCAGGCGCGGGCCGCTGAGCCAGTGGGGGCTGAACTCGACCGTCGCCTTGATCCGGGGGTCGTCGGCCCTCAGCTTGTCGATCATGGCGATGACCTGCTGCCGGACCGCGTAGGGGTCCTGGGACGGCAGTAGCCGCAGGTCCAGCGAGATCGTGCAGCGGTCGGGGACCTGGTTGTGCTTGGTGCCGCCCTGGATGGTGCCGATGTTGAGGATCGGACCGCCGGGAAGCTCCGGGTGGGGCTCGTAGGGCAGGGTGCCCTCCAGCTCGCGCAGGGCGGCCAGGATCGGCTCCATCGTCTCGATCGCGTTGAGTCCCAGGTGCTTGCCCGCGGTGTGGGCCTGCTTGCCGTAGGTCGTGATCTCCAGGTAGGCCGCGCCGCGGTGCACCGCGCCGATGGTGTTGTCCGTCGGTTCGCCGCAGACGGCCGCGTCGGCGGTGAAGCCGGCGTCGATCAGGGAACGTGTGCCGACCCCGCCTTCGAAGTGGCAGGACACGCCCTGGAAGACGAGGTCGCCGCGGGGGCGGGTGCCCGATTCCAGGACCCGGCGCATCACCGCGAGCGAAGCCGTGGTGGCGGCCTTCATGTCGGCGATTCCGGAACCGTGGATCCTGCCGTCGGCGACGTAGGGGGCGAACGGGTCGGTGTCCCAGTCCCCGGAGACCTCGTAGGTGTCCAGGTGGCCGTTGAGGATCAGCGACCTGCCGCCGCCCGTTCCCTTGATCCGGGCCCCGACGCTGGGCCGGCCCGGCATCGACTCCACGAGGCGCACCTCGTCCGCCCCCCACTGCCGGAGCTGGTCGGCGATGAACTCGGCGAGTTCCCGCTCCCGGCCCCAGGTGGAATCGATGGCCAGCGTCTGCAGGAGAAGTTCGAGGTCGCGGTTCGACATGGACTTGCGTCTCCGTCCGGCTGAGTGGTTGAGCTGGAGTGCAGGTCATTCAGCCAGCAAACGCGGAGTTGGAACAAACAGAATTATTTGAAATCAACCATCGAAGGAATCGATGGTTCCGCCCAGCGTCTCGGCGCACTGCTCGGCGAACGCGACGGCGCGGCGGCTGGGCGCGAGATCGGCGAGGCGCACGATGCCGACGTTCAGTCCGGGCGGTCGCGGGGCCAGCGGCCTGGTGACGATCTCCAGGCCGTCGTAGCTGATCGGGATGCCCGGGCGCTGGGTCAGCACCGAGTAGCCGAGGCCGTGGGCGACCAGCGAGCGGACCATCTCGAAGTTGGTCGCCCGGTAGCGCACGTCCGGGGTCAGGTCCTCGTCCTTGAACAGGGACAGGAAGTAGGTGGCGCCCGGCGGGAGGTCGAACAGGATCATCGGTTCGGTGGCCAGGTCCGCCACGCCGACCTCGTCCCGGGCCGCCAGGGGGTGGCGGGCCGGCAGCAGGACATAGGGCTCGGCGGCGTACAGCGCCGTCATCCGCAGGTCCTTCGCCAGCTTGAACTCGTCCGCCTCGTACATCAGGGCGATGTCGCAGCTGACACCGCGCAGTTGGCCCACGAGGTACTGGTCGGAGCCCTCGATGAAGCTCAGGTCCACATCCGGGTACTTCGCGACGAAGTCGGCGATGACGCGGGGCAGCAGCACCGCCGCCAGCGTGCTGTAGCAGCCCACGACCAGGCTGCCCGACAGCGACGAGGTCACCGAGCGCGCCGAGTCGCGCAGTTCGTCCACGCCGGACAGCAGCCGCCGCGCGTCCGCCAGCGCCTGCCGCCCCGGGGCGGTCAGCTTCAGTCCGCGGGCGTGCCGGAGGAACAGCTGCACGCCGAGGTTCTCCTCCAGCTCGGCCAGCGACGTGGAGACCGCCGACTGGGTCAGGTGCACCTTCGCGGCGGCGGCGGTGACGCTGCCCGTCTCGGCGGCGGCGACGAAGTACTCGAGCTGTCGAAAACTGATCTCGTGCATGGCCACGCGGTCCTCTCTGCCGCCCGAAACGTATAAGTGAAATCGAAGGCTGTCCACAAAAAGTTCTGTTGGTCCTATGGCAGAACCCGCTCACATACTTCTCGGCAAGTCAGCACGGCCCTTTCCCCGAAGGAGGCGAAGTCGTGCCAAGCCCCGAGACAGATGTGCAGACGGCCACGATCACGTCGGTCCCGGCGGCCCGGTTCCGGGCCGCCATGGGTGCCGCGGCCACCGGTGTCACCGTGGTCGCCACGGACGGCCCGTCGGGCCGGTTCGCGCAGACGGTGAGCGCGATGTGTTCGGTGTCCGAGGACCCCCCGAGTCTCCTGGTGTGCGTCAACCGGCGAAGCCCCATGAACGAGGCGATCCAGGCCCACGGGTCGTTCGCGGTCAGCGTCCTGGGCAGGCAGCACGACCACGTCGCGGACACGTTCGCCGGCCGTCCCTGGCCGGGCAAGGAGAAGTGGGACTTCACCTGCGGCGAGTGGGCGCGAACGGTGTCGGGCGCGCCGCGGATCGCGGACGCCGTCGCGTCCTTCGACTGCGAGCTGCACACCGTACTCACCGTCGGCACCCACCACGTCTACGTCGGTGTGATCCGCGACGTCGCCGTGTCCGGCGGCACCCCGCTCGTCTACAGCGGCCGGCGGTACGCGCAGCCCGAGACCTTCCCGCCGTCGACGTTCCCGGACTTCCCCGGCTCCGGCCCGGTCCACCACCAGCAGCGAAGGACGACACGATGATCCGTACAGGCGACGAGTACCGCGAGTCCATCAGGGACGGCCGGCAGATCTGGGTGGACGGGGAGAAGGTCGACGACGTCACCCGGCACCCGATGTTCAAGCCGATCGTCGACGTCCGGGCCCGGATCCACGATCTGGCGCACGAAGAGGCGACCCAGGCCCGGATGACCTACCAGGACGCCGATGGCGGCGAGCTCAACGCGGTCGCGAACAAGCTGCCCCGCACCCGGCAGGACTGGCACGACAAGCGGGCCGCGGTCGAACTGGTGCAGCGGGCCGCGGGCGGGGTCGCCACCCGCGTCGGCGACGAGACCATCGGCGAGATGTGGTCCCTCTACGACGGCCAGGACGTGCTCAACGAGGTCGACCCGCGCTTCTCCGAGAACATCCGGCGGCACATCGCCCTGGCCGTCACCGCGGACCCGTTCCACGTCTCGGCCAACACCGACCCCAAGGGCGACCGGTCCAAGGCACCCAAGGACCAGGACCCGGACATGCTGCTGCACGTGGTGCGGGAGACCGACAACGGGATCGTGGTCCGCGGCGCCAAGTACGAGACCGCCGCGGCCTACGCCAACCAGGCCTTCACCAAGCCGACGATCGCCAACTGGGGCAACGACGCGATGTCCGACTACGCGGTCGGGTTCGTGCTGGACATGGGCGCGCCGGGCCTGAAGTTCGTCTGCCGCAACGGTTTCGCCGGCCGCGCCCCGGCGAGCGACTACCCGCTGGCGAACCGGGTCGACGAGGTCGAGTCGCTGGTGATCTTCGACGACGTCGAGATCCCGTGGGAGGACGTGCTGTTCTACCAGCACACCCGCGCCGCCTCCTTCATCCGCGCCACGCTGCACCGCTACAGCGCCTTCCCGTTCGTGCAGCGCACCCTGCACCTGGCGGACCTGATGATCGGCGCCGCCCTGTGGAACGTGAAGCAGACCGGTCTTGAGAAGCAGCCCGCCGTGCAGGAGAAGCTGGCCCAGCTGGCCTGCTATCGGGAGACGGTCAACGCGCACCTGACGGCCGCCATCGCGATGGCCGAGCCGAGCCCGGGCGGCCTGCTGATGCCGAACCAGTCGCTGCTCTACACCGGCCGCGTGGTCGCGCTGTCCCAGCTCCCGGTCATGATGCACACCGCCCGCGAGCTGTGCGGCGGCCAGATCTGCATCACCCCGGACGCGGCGACGTTCGCGGACCCCGAAGTCGCCCCGTGGCTGGAGAAGTACTACACGGTCAACGAGAACTGGGTGGCCGAGGACCGGCGCCGGCTGCTTGCCTTCGCCCGTGACCTGCTCAACAGCGACTACGCAGGGCACCGGTTGACGTTCCAGCTGTTCGCCCAGTCCCCGCCGTTCGCCCAACTCGGCGCGGTGTACCGCAACTTCGACTTCAGCGGCCCGCTGGACCTGGTCAAGGCGGCGGCCGAGCTGTCCGACAAGGTCGACGCGCCGCGCTGACCGCGCCGCGCGCCCGCACAGTGAGGATCTTCCATGACGTTTTCCCTGGTCGCCCGTGACGAGACCACCGGTGCGTTCGGCGTCGTCGTCACCTCTTCGAGCCCCGCGGTCGCCGCGCGGTGCGCTCACGTACACGCCGGCGTCGGAGCCGCCGCGTCGCAGAACGTCACCAACCCGGCGCTCGGGCCGCGTCTGCTGCGGCTGCTGGCGGAGGGCGTGGACCCGAAGCACGCGGTCGCGGCCGCCGTCGCCTCGGACGAGCACAGCGGCTACCGGCAGTTGGCGGTGGTGGACGCGAAGGGTCGGACCGCCGCCTTCTCCGGCGAGGGCACGCTGGGTACCCACCGGGCCGTCGAAGGCAGCGGTGTGGTCGCGGCCGGCAACCTGCTCTCGGACCCCGGCGTGGTGGACGCCATGCTGGCCGCCTACGAGCGGGCCGCGGGCGCCGAGTTCGAGGAGCGGCTGTTGGCCGGCCTGCTCGCCGGCCGGGACGCCGGAGGGGAGGAGGGGCCGGAGCACTCGGCGGGCCTCGTCGTCGTGCACGAGGTGAGCTGGCCGGTCACCGACCTACGGGTGGACTGGGCGGACGACGACCCTATGGGCGAGCTGGAGCAGCTGTGGCGGCGGTGGGCCAAGGAGAAGCGGGACTACCTGTCGCGTGCGCTGGACCCCGCCGGGGCACCGAGCTACGGCGTGCCGGGTGACCTGTGAGCACCCTCAAGGACCGGGCGGCAGCGCGGCTGCCCGGTCTGTCGGACCGGGTTCTGCGCCTGTCCCACCGCCTGCACGCCCATCCCGAGGTCGCCTGGGAGGAGCACCGTGCGGCGCGGTGGGTCGCCGAGGAGCTGAACGGCCTCGGCTACACCGTCGAGCCGGAGTTCTGCGGACTGCCGACCGCGTTCCGGGCCCGGATCGGCGGCGGCCCGCTCAACGTCGCGATCTGCGCCGAGTACGACGCGCTGCCCGGCCTCGGACATGCCTGCGGGCACAACGTCATCGCCGCCGCGGCGGTGGGTGCCGCCGGGGTGCTGGCCGATCTCGTGGACGAGGCCGGGCTGACCGTCACCGTGCTCGGTACCCCGGCCGAGGAGGGCGGCGGCGGGAAGATCCTGATGCTCGACCGGGGCGGGTTCGACGGCGTGCACGCAGCCATGATGGTCCACCCCGGTCCGCTCGACGTCGCCCGGGCGCAGCCGTTCGCCGTGGCGCACAACAGGATCCGCTACCACGGGCTGGCCTCCCACGCGGCGGCCTACCCCGAGTACGGGCGCAACGCCGCGGACGCGTTCACCGTCGCCCAGACGGCGATCGGGCTGCTGCGCCAGCACCTCGGTCCGGGAACGCGGGTGCACGGCATCGTCACCCGCGGCGGGGAGGCCCCGAACGCGATTCCCGAGCTGACCGAGGGCCGCTGGTACGTCCGCGCGGAGAACCTGGCCGACCTCGCGGAACTCGAGACCCGGGTGAACCGGTGCTTCGAGGCCGGTGCCCTCGCGACGGACTGCCGGCTGGAGGTCGAGCCGGAGAGCCCGCCGTACGCCGACTTCGTCACCGACGAGGACCTGCTCGCGCTCTACGTCGGCAACGCCACCGCGCTGGGCCGTGAGTTCCCCGAGCCGAGCGCGGCGTCCCGGATGAACCGGGCGTCCACGGACATGGGCAACGTCTCGCACCGGGTGCCGGCCATCCATCCGTACCTGGGCATCGACTCGCTTCCGGCGGTCAATCACCAGAAGGAGTTCGCCGCGCACTGCGCCGGCCCGGCCGCCGACCGGGCGGTCCTCGACGGCGCCCTCGCCATGGCCTGGACCTGCCTCGACCTCGCCGCCCTCGACGATCTGCGCGGGCGGCTGCTCAAGGGCGGTGCCTGATGGCCCGGGCAGGCCGCGAGCGGGGGCGAACCCGCTCCGTCCTCGCCGGGGACGTTCACCATCCGCTGCGGGCCCGGGTGCCGGGTGGTCGGCGGGCTGTGTCGTCGATCGGGTGGCCGAGCGGTGCCGGCGAAGGGCTCCTGGCGGCGGCCGGCAGTCGTCGCGGGCGCGGGCTGGGATCGGGGTTTCCGGCGGCGGTCGGCTGGGAGCGGGAGATCGTCGCGGGTGCCGGCCGGGCCGTGGGTCGCCGGCGGCCGGCCGGGATCGGGGAACTCCCGGTGGCGGCCGGCTGGGGGTCGTCGGTCGTCGTGGGCGCGGGCAGGGATCGGGGGGTCCGGCGGGGACTGGCCGGGAGCCGTTGGTCGTCGTGGGTGCGGGGCCGGGGATTCCCGGTGGTGGTCGGCTGGGGGTCGTCGGTCGTCGTGGGTGCGGGCCGGGGCCGTGGGTTTCCGGCGGAAGCCGGACGAGAGCCGTCGGCCGTTGGGGACGCCGGCCGGGACGAGGGATTGTTGGCGGCGGCCGGACGACAGCCGTCGGCCGTTGGGGGCGCCGGCCGGGGCGAGGGGTTGTTGGCGGCGGCCGGACGGGAGCCGTTGGGCGTCGTGGGCGCGGGACCGGACCGGGGGTCCCGGGCTCCGGGGCGCTGTTCTTGTTCGTCGCCCCCGGGGCCTCCGCAGGTGGGGTCCGCGGGCGAGTCATGGAAGTCATCAAGCAGAAAGGCGGGGCGGCATGACGACCTCGTTTCGCACCGAGCGGGACCTGATCGGTCGCCTCGACGTGCCCGACGGCGTGCGCTGGGGCATCCACACCGCCCGCGCCCTGGAGAACTTCCCGGTGTCGGGCACGCCGATCTCGACGTACCCCCACCTGGTGAGCGCGCTCGCCACGGTCAAGCAGGCGGCCGCGTTCGCCAACCGGGATCTCGGCCTCCTCGACGAATCCCGCGCGCGGGCCGTCGTCGAAGCCTGCGAGCAGATCCGGAAGGGAGACCTGCACGAGGAGTTCGTGGTCGACGTCCTGCAGGGCGGGGCCGGCACCTCGACCAACATGAACGCCAACGAGGTGATCGCCAACCGGGCCCTGGAGATCCTGGGCCGTCCCCGGGGCGACTACGCGTATCTCGACCCGCACGGACACGTCAACCTCGGGCAGAGCACCAACGACGCCTATCCCACGGCGCTGCGGGTGGGGCTCTGCGAGGCGGCCGACGACCTGCTCGCCGCGCTGGCGCTGCTGGAGGACGCGTTCCGGGCCAAGGCGGCGGAGTTCGCCGGCTTCCTCAAGATGGGCCGGACCCAGTTGCAGGACGCGGTGCCGATGACCCTGGGGCAGGAGTTCGGCGCGTTCGCCGTCATGCTGGCCGAGGACCAGCAGCGCCTGCGCGAGGCCCGGGAACTGCTGTTGGAGGTCAACCTGGGCGGCACGGCGATCGGAACCGGCTTGAACGCCCCCGCGGAGTACGCCCGGCTGGCCACCCGGCACCTGGCGGCGCTCACCGGCCGGCCGTTCGTCTCCGCCGCGGACCTTGTGGAGGCCACGCAGGACGTGGGAGCGCTGGTGCATTTCTCGGGGGTGCTCAAGCGCACGGCGGTGAAGCTGTCCAAGGTGGCCGGTGATCTGCGGCTGCTGTCCTCGGGCCCGCGGGCCGGTCTGGCCGAGATCCGGCTGCCCGCGGTGCAGGCGGGATCCAGCATCATGCCGGGCAAGGTGAACCCGGTGATCGCGGAGATGGTGAACCAGGTCGCGTTCTGCGTGGTGGGCAACGACGTCACGGTGTCGATGGCCGCCGGGGCAGGACAGCTCCAGCTGAACGCCTTCGAACCGGTCGTGGCCCGCTGCCTGTTCCAGGGTCTGGCCGAACTGACCGCCGCCTGCCGCCTGTTGGCGACCAGGTGCGTGCACGGCATCACCGCCGACCAGGACCGGCTGCGGGCGGGTGTGGAGCGCTCGATCGGGCTGGTGACCGCGCTGGTGCCGCACCTGGGGTATCACCGGGCGACCGAGGTGGCCCAGGCGGCGCTGCGCAACGGAACCAGCGTGGTCGAGGAGATCCGCGTCCAGCACCTGCTCGACGACACGACGCTGGTCGCCCTGCTCGGCGACCCCGAACGGCTCGTGGGCCCGCTGCGCGAGCGGCGGTCCGACGGCTGAACCCGCACGGCGGGGAGGGCGGACTCGAAGAAGAACCCGAGAGGAGCCCGCCCTCCCCGCCGTGAGTAGTCAGGAGACCGCCGGCAGCGGATCCGCCTCCGCGGTGGCCGGCCGAGCGGCCTCCCGCCGCACGCGGGCGGTGTGCAGACGCCCCGTGCACCAGATGCCGATCGCCGAGATCACCATCAGCAGCACGGCCGGGGGCCAGTAGTGGCCGCCCGCCAGCGCGGCCAGGGACACACAGGCCACCGGCGCGAAGCCGCCGAAGATCAGGTTGCAGACCTGGTACGACAGGGAGATCCCGGTGTAGCGGACGTGCGGTTCGAAACCTTCGGCGAGGATCGCGGCGATCGGTCCGTACAGGGCCGACATCACGAACCGCATCGCGAGCATCATCAGGTAGATCAGTGCGACGCTGCCCGTGCCCATCGCCATGAACTGCGGCGCCGCCAGGACGACGACTCCGGCGAGTCCGGCGATGACGACCTTGTGCGCGCCGACGCGGTCGCCGAGCCAGGCCAGGCCCGGGGTCACCAGCAGTTCGAGGAAGGCCGCCAGCGTCAGGCCGTTGAGCAGCATCGACTCGGACAGGTGCAGGTGCCCGGTGCCGTAGGACAGCAGGTAGCTGGTCACCACGTAGTAGCCGCCGGTGGCCGTGGCCAGGGCGAAGACGCCGACCAGCACGGTGCGCCAGGCATTCTGGAGCACCTCCGCCACCGGCAGCTTGGCCTCGGTCCCGCGCTCCTCGCGCACCTCGGACATCACCGGGGAGTCCTCGAGCTTGACGCGGATGACGAGTCCGATGGCGACGAGCACGGCGGAGGCGAGGAACGGCACGCGCCAGCCCCAACTGAGGAACGCGTCGTGGCCGAAGAGGTTCATCAGGCTGAAGGCGCCGGTGGAGAGCAGGGCGCCGACGGACGAACCGAGCTGGGCGAACGAGCCGAAGAAGGTCCTCCTGCCCTTCGGGGCGTTCTCCACCGCGATCAGCACCGCGCCGCCCCACTCGCCGCCGATCGCGACACCCTGGACCAGGCGCAGGACGATGAGCAGGACCGGAGCCAGGGCACCGACCTGGGCGTAGGTCGGCAGCAGGCCGATGGCGAAGGACGCGATGCCCATCATCAGCAGGGTGATGACGAGGGTCTTCTTGCGTCCCACCCGGTCGCCTATGTGCCCGAACACGATGCCGCCGAGCGGTCGCAGCAGGAAGCCGACGGCGAACGTGCCGAACGCGGACAGGGTCTTGAGCAGCGAGGGCATGTCCGCGGGGAAGAACACGTCGTTGAAGACGATGGCCGCGGCGGTGGCGAAGGCGTAGAAGTCGTACCACTCGATCGAGGTGCCGGCCAGGGCGGCCAGCGCGGCTCTGCGCGCGTTTCTCGGATCGGGCTGGTGGGTGCGGTCCGGCATGCGGGACCTCCGGCTGAGGGTGGGGACGGGGGAGCGGGAGAGCGGCGCGGCGGTGCGCGCCGCTCCCGGGGGAAGGGGACGGAGCGGGGGCGGGACCCTCAGCGGCCGGGGGCCGCCCAGGCGCGGGTGCCGCCGATCCAGGTCTCGCGCACGCCGATGCCGGCGAGTTCGTCGGCCGCGGTGTGCAGGGGATCGGCGTCGAGGACGACGAAGTCGGCGAGCATGCCCGGCGCCAGCGCGCCCACCGCGTGCTCGCGGTGCAGGGCGCGGGCGGCCGCGGCGGTGTGCGCGTGCAGGCCGTCGGCGACCGGCAGCCGCAGTGCCTCGTCGCCCAGGACGGTGCCCAGGACCGTGCGCCGGGTGGCGGCCGTGGAGACCGCCTCCAGCGGGGCGGGCGGGGCGACCGGCGCGTCGGAGCTGAACACGACCGGAACACCGGCCGTGAGGCAGCGGCCCGCGGGGTTGTAG
Organism: Streptomyces sp. NPDC001231; assembly: GCF_042896885.1. Classification (NCBI taxonomy): domain Bacteria; kingdom Bacillati; phylum Actinomycetota; class Actinomycetes; order Kitasatosporales; family Streptomycetaceae; genus Streptomyces; species Streptomyces sp. NPDC001231. Next base: position 79,991 of record NZ_JBIAXS010000004.1, on the reverse strand, counting down.
CGGTGGCCGAGCTCGCCGACGGCGGTCAGTGTGCCGTCGCCGGTCCGCAGGTGGTGCTGCGGCTGCATGACCGGGACGACCCCCAGCGCGCCCATGCGCTCGATCTGCTCGTCGGTGGGCAGTCCGCAGTGCTCGATACGGTGCCGCATGTCCGGCCGGAGCCGGTCGGCCTGCGCCTTCTCGACCGCGTCGAGGACCATGCCGATGGCGTACGGGGACTGGGCGTGCGTCGCGGTCTGCAACCCCGCCCGATGGGCCCGCGCGACGATCTCCGCGTACTCCTCGACCGAGTGGTACAGCTGCCCGTGGTGGCAGCAGTCGGCGGCGTAGCCCTCGGGGAAGTAGGCGGTCCAGCCGCCCAGCGTGCCGTCCGCGTAGAACTTCACGCCCTGCACACGGAACAGGTCGCCGCCGAAGCCGTGGACGACGCCGAGTTCGAGCGCGGTGTCCAGCAGCGCGGAGGTGAGGTACGCCGACACACGCATGCGCAGTGAGCCGGACTCCTGCGCCCGCAGATAGGTCTCCATCTCGCGGCGCGAGGCCTGCGCGTCACCGACCGTGGTGACACCGGCGGCCAGGAAGACCTCCTGGGCGCGCGCCAGATGGTCGGCCATGACGGCGTCCGGCTCGGTGAGGTGGAAGTTCGGGCCGTGGTTGCCGATCTTCACCCCGCCCGGTCCGGTGAGCAGGTCGCACGCGGCGTCCCACAGCTGCCCGTCGGGCTCGCCGGAGGCGAAACGGCCGATGCTGCCCCCCTCGGGGTCCGGGGTGCCGGCCGTGATGCCGCAGGTCCGCAGCGTGTGGGAGTTGACGACGCCGCCGTGACCGGAGGCGTTCATCACGTAGACCTCGCGGTCGTCGGCGACGCGGTCGAGGTCGTGGCGGGTGGGGTGGCGGCGTTCGGCGAGGCGGCGGTGCTCGTAGCCGAAGCCGCGCACCGGGACTCCGGCGGGCAGGTCGCGGGCGGCGTCGCGCAGTACGTCGACCAGGGTGTCGATGTCCGGCACGCGCTCGGGTCGGCAGTCGACCCAGGCCAGGGCCTGGCCGTACATCACCGGGTGGCAGTGCGCGTCGACGAAACCGGGGTGGACCAGACCGCCGTCGAGCTCCAGTTCGTGGTCCACGCGGCCGAGCGCGGCGCGGGCGTCGTCGGCGGTGCCGACGTGCACGATCCGGTCGCCGCGCACGGCCAGGGCTTCCGCGCGGGTCGTGGTGCCGGCGGAGGCGATCGCGGCGCCGGTCACCAGCAGGGTGCGGTCGGGGTCGTCGAGAGGGTGGTGCATGGGGCCTGCTTTCGACCAGGGGACGCCGAAGGTACGCGGAGGCGACGCTACGGCTGATTCGTTCGCCTGGACGATAGATAACGAACGACAGATTGGCTAGAGGTGCTTTAGGGAAAAATTTCGGAAGGTGTCGGGGGTGTGTGCTTACGGATCGTCCGTCAGAGGTGGTGATTGTCGGCGGTTCATGCTCCGGCGTCCGGTGCCGGGGCCGGGGCTCCCGGGTCGTAGCGCTCCTTCACCAGTTCCATGTGCAGCCAGCTCTCCACGCCGCTCACCTGCTCGCACGCCCGCATCCGCTCCAGGGTGGCCAGGAGCGCGGGCAGCGACTCGGCCGTGATGGTGCCGACCAGATCGGCCCGGCCGATGCAGGCGGACAGGAACGACACGCGGTCCCAGGAGGCGAGCCGCTCGGCCACCGGATCCGCGGGACCGTCCAGGCGCACCGCGAAGCCGCAGAGGTGGCCCATGCCCAGTAGTTCGGGCCGCACCAGGGCGAGCACCTTCGCGACGCCGCCGTCGAGCAGCCGCAGCGTGCGGGACCTGGTGGCGCCCGCCGACAGCCCCACCCGGTCGGCGAGTTCGGCGAACGGCAGCCGGCCGTCGCGCTCCAGCTCGTCCAGGATCCGCCGGTCCAACTCGTCGAGCTCGGTGGCGGCCGGGGGGTCGGGGAGCAGGTAGGGGTCCTTCAGCTGGCGGGTGGTGATCAGCGGATCGATCGTCCGAACGCCCGGCAGGGTGCGCACCCGCTCGATCGCCCGGTCCAGCTCGGCGAACCCCTCGGTGCGCAGCTCGGTCATGATGGCCCGCTGTCCCGCCGTGAGGGTGACGAACGGTGCCTGGGGCATCGCGGCGATGGCGCGCGCCACCGGTCCGGCCGCGCCGTAGGTGTCGATCGACAGGTGCGCCGAGGCGGTCAGTCCGCGTACGGCGGGGTGCACGATGGCCACCACGCGCACCGCGCCGGAGTCCAGCATCCGCTGGACCCGGGCCCGGGTGGCGGGCCGTGACAGGCCCACGCGCTGGGCCAGTGTCTCGTAGGTGAGGCGGCCGTCCGTCTGCAGTTCGCGTACGACGGCGAGGTCGGTGTGGTCCAGATCCACCTGGGCTGTTCCCCCTCGGTTCCTTCGGTGTGTCGGCCCGTGGTGCGGCGGCGCCCGGGTCCGGTGTCATTCTCGGGCATCGTCCGCCGGGTCCATCGGCGGGTGATGCGTATCACTGCACAGTCGAGTCAATCACCAATGGACATCGGATCAGTCGAAACGTAGGTTGAGGGCGTTCTGAACGGTCGAATCGGTTGAGGAGGTCGCTGTGGGGCAACCCGTGGTCGTCTACACGGACCTGGGCGAGCTGGACCCGGAGCCGGGCGTCCGGCTCCTCACCGACGCGGGTTTCGCCGTGCGGATCGCCGGCAGCCGCGACCCCGAGGCCATCGCGGCCGCGGCTCATGACGCGGTGGCGCTGATCGTCGGCTACGCGCGCGTGGACGAGGCACTCCTCGACCGCCTGCCGCGGCTGCGCGTCCTCGCCACCATGTCGGCCGGGTACGACATGATCGACGCCGCCGCGGCCCGCCGGCGCGGCCTGTGGGTGACCAACCTGCCCGGCACCGCCACCGAGGACGTCGCCGTCCACGCCCTCGCCTCGGCCCTCTCCCTCGTACGCCGGCTGCCGCAGGCCGACGCCGTGGTGCGCGGCGGGGGCTGGGCCGCCGACTTCGCCGCAGCCGAACTGCCGCGCCGAGCCAGTGGGTTGACGCTGGGGCTGGTAGGGATGGGCCGCATCGCCCGGGAACTCGTCCGGATCGCGACTCCCGTCTTCGGCCGCCTCGCCGCGTACGACCCGCAGGCCGACCCCTCCGGATGGCCGGCCGGTGTCGACCGGCTCGAACTGGACGAACTGGTGGGCGCGGCGGACGTGCTGTCCCTGCACGTCCCGCTCACCGACCGGACCCGGGGCATGGTCGACGACGGGCTGCTCGCCCGCATGCGGCCGGGCGGCCTACTGGTGAACGTCTCCCGCGGCGAACTCGTCGACCCCGAGGCCCTGCTCCGGGCGCTCGACAGCGGCCGGCTCGCCGGAGCCGCCCTCGACGTCCTGCCCGTGGAGCCCCCGCCCGCCGACGACCCGCTGTGCGGCCACCCGCGCATCCGGCTGTCCCCGCACAGCGCCTTCCTGTCCGACGCCTCGCGCCGCGCGTACGTGTGCGAGCCCGCCGAGAACGTCATCGCCTGGCAGCGCACCGGCCGCCCCCTCACGCCCGTCGTCGACCCCGAGGCCTGAACAGTTCCGAAGGAGCCCCCATGACCGACCTGCTGAGCACACCCGCCACCCGGAGCCCGGCCGCGCCGGCCCTCGATCCGGCAGCCGAGGAGCTGCGGCTGCGCCGCGAACTGGCCGCCGTCTACCGGCTCGTCGCGCACTTCCGCATGACCGACCTGATCTTCACGCACATCTCGCTGCGGCTGCCGGGCCCGGACCACCACTTCCTGATCAACCCCTACGGCCTGCTGTTCGAGGAGATCACCGCCTCGAACCTGGTGAAGATCGACCTGTCCGGCAACCCGGTCGAGCCGACCCCGTACCCGGTCAACCCGGCCGGTTTCGTCATCCACAGCGCGATCCACGCCGCACGCGAGGACGCGCGGTGCGTGCTGCACACCCACACCAAGGCGGGCTGCGCCGTCGCCGCCCAGCGCGACGGGCTGCTGCCGGTCAACCAGATGTCGATGGAGTTCCACAACCGGGTCGGCTACCACGACTACGAGGGCGTCGCCCTCAACCTCGACGAACAGCGGCGCCTCGTCGCCGACATCGGAGGCCACCCCGCCCTGATCCTGCGCAACCACGGGCTGCTGACGGTCGGCGAGAGCGCGGCCCAGGCGTTCCTGCGCATGTACTACCTGGAGAAGGCCTGCGAGATCCAGGTGACCGCGCAGGCGGGCGGCGGCCCCCTCGTCGTCCCGTCGGCCGAGGTCTGCGAGTACACCGCCCAGCAGCTCGCGGGCGAGGCGACCTCGGACTTCGAGGACGTCGACGCTTACGAACTCGCCTGGGCGGCGCTGCTGCGCCTGCTCGACCGGACCTGCCCCGACTACAAGGACTGACCACCACCTGGCCGGCCCCGGCGGGGGCCGCGGTCAGACGAGCCGGCGGTGGACGCGCAGCGCCAGGTGCAGGGCCAGCGCCCGGGGCGTTCCCGTCGGATCGCCGCCCAGGAGGTCGAAGGCGCGCTGCAACCGCGCGTAGAGGGACTGGCGTTGCAGATGCAGTTCCGCCGCCGCGCGGGTCTTGTTGAAGCCGGTCTCGAAATACGTCTCCAGGGTGGTGAGCAGGAGGTCGCGTTCCTCGTGCCGCAGGGTGAGCAGGAGCCCGAGCTGTTCCCGTACGAGCCGCTCCGCCGGGATGCGCAGCTCGTCGTCGAGCAGCAGCCGCTCCGCACTCAGCTCGGTGGCGTCGACCACCCCGGCCCGGAACGCGCGCGTGGGGCGGCGCACGCACTCCAGCGCCGCGCCCAGTGAGACGGCCGCGTCCTCCAGGGCCGGCATCAGCGGGCCGACCGCGATCGCCGTCCGGTCGGACGAGCGCCACTCGGTGAGATCGGCGACGAGCCGGGCCCGCAGGCCGGCGGCGCCGTCGCGGTCCCGCAGTGACAGGAGTGTGTGCACGGCGAGCGGGGACGGCACGTCGACCGCGGTCCGGCCGTAGCGGGACAGCAGATCGTCCAGGCGGCGCAGTTCGGCCGACGGCCCGGTGGCGCGGGCGGCCACCCCGATGACCGGCGCGTCGGCGCTGAAACCGATCGACACGCCCAGCCGGCGGATCCGCTGCGGATGGGCGCCGTCCGCGGCGGCCAGCCGGACGAGTTCACTCGCGGCGAACTCCCGCGGGCCCGGCGGCCGGAACCGCAGCAGTGCCAGCTTCAGGGCCTCCACCGTCCGGTCCTGTGCCAGTTCCAGCGTCTCGACGTCCGCGTCGGCGTCCGGGTAGAGCACGAGGGTGGCCGCGGGGACCCCGCGGATCGTCAGCCGTGTCCCCATGCCGTCGAACGGGGTCGGCTCCTCCCGCGCGGGCCCGCTCCCCGGGTCCTCCTCGGGGCTGCTGACGGTGATGAGCCGGTCGTTCGCGTCGAAGACGGCGGCCGCCGTCGACGTGTGCCGCACGAGCGCGTCCAGCACCTCCTGCAGGCCGGCGCCCTCGGCGAGCAGTTCGGACTGCTCCTGGGAGAGCGCGTCCACCGAGCGCAGCCGCGCCACGGAGTCGTTGATCAGGGCGCCGTTGATCACTTCGGCGACCTCCACGAACGGGACCACCCGCCGCAGCTCGACGACGGGGAAGTCCCGCGCGGCCGCCTCCTCGACGAGCGGCGCCGGAACCTCCCGGAGGTCGCCGCCGGTCTCGATCGCGACGCCCGTGACTCCCCGGACGGCCAGGCTCCGGACGTACGCGCGCTGCTCGTCCTCGCTCGCGCGGGCCAGCATGGTGCCGCCGGTCAGCAGCAGCTCACCGCCGCGCAGCAGCGGCGCCACCTCCAGGACCTCGCTGGAGTGGAGCCAGCGCACGGTCCGCTCCAGACCCCGCGATCCGGCCAGGACCCGTGGCTCGGCCGGTGCGAGGCTCGGATGGGCGAGGACCCGCGACAGCGACATCAGCATGACGATTTGTTTAGCACGGCGGGACAACTGTATGACAGATCGTTTCTTGTTCCGTATGACCGGGACCACCAGGATTGCGGGGCAAGCGGCCCGCCCCAGCGGGCGAACAGGCCGCCTCAACCTGGGGGTCAACCCATGTCTGCTTCTTCCGCACCCTCGTCCCCGCCACCGTCCACCGTCCCGGAGGTCGAGGCCGCGTTGCAGCCCGTCCCGGAGTCGGCCCGGACCAACAGCGTCTCCGGCCAGTTCTGGATCTGGTGCGGCGCCAACATCGCCCCGATCAACTGGGTCCTGGGGGCGCTCGGCATCCAGCTCGGCCTGGGCCTGTCCGACACGCTCATCGTGCTGATCGTCGGCAACCTCATCGGCATGGCCTTCTTCGGCGTCTTCGTCCTCATGGGCCAGCGCACCGGTGTGACCGGCATGGTACTGGGGCGCGCCGCCTTCGGGCGTCGCGGCAACTATCTGCCCGCCGCCATCCAGGCGTTCCTGGCGATCGGCTGGTGCTCGGTCAACACCTGGATCATCCTGGACCTGGTCATGGCCCTGCTGGGCAAGATCGGCCTGGTCGATCCGCACGGCGCCAACCACGCGTGGAAGATCGTCGTCGCGGCCGTGATCATGGCGGTCCAGGTGTGCATCTCGTGGATCGGCTACCGCGCGATCTCCGCCTTCGAACGCTGGACGGTGCCGCCCACCATCGCGGTCCTGGTGGCCATGTCGGTGGTGGCCTGGTTCTTCCTGCACATCGACTGGTCGTACGCGGGTCCGCCCGGACACGTGCTCACCGGCGGCGCGCGCCTGGCCGCCATGACCGGGGTGATGACCGCGATCGGCATCGGCTGGGGCATCACCTGGTTCACCTACGCGGCGGACTACTCGCGTTTCGTCAGCACGAGCATGCCCCGGAGCAGGCTCTATCTGGCAAGCACCCTGGGGCAGTTCATCCCCGTGGTGTGGCTGGGGGTGCTCGGCGCCACCCTCGCCACCAAGAACGGCTCCGTCGACCCGGGCCGCCTCATCGTCGACAACTTCGGGGCGCTCGCCATCCCCGTGCTGCTGCTCGTCCTGCACGGCCCCGTGGCGACCAACATCCTGAACATCTACACCTTCACCGTCGCCACCCAGGCCCTGGACATCCGGGTGCCGCGGCGCACGCTGAGCAGCGTGGTCGGCGTGCTCTCCATGGCCGCCGTGGTCTTCTTCATCTACCAGTCGGACTTCGCCTCCGTCCTCGACACCTGGCTGGTCGGCCTGGTGGCCTGGGTGTCCACGTGGGGCGGCATCATGCTCGTCCACTACTACCGGGTCGAGCGCGGCTCGATCCAGGTCGAGCGGCTCTTCGACCCCGTGGGCACGAGGCGGCTTCCCAACGTCAACTGGGCCGGTTACACCGCGTTCTTCGCCGGCGTCCTCGCCACCTGGCTGTTCATGTACGGGGTGATCCCGGTCTTCCAGGGGCCCGTCGCCGTCGCCCTCGGCGGCGTGGACCTGTCGTGGCTGGCCGGCGGCGTCACCAGCGCGACGGTCTACGCGGTGCTCGGACCGCGTGCGGCACGCCCGGCCCGGTCCGCCGCCCTCCCCTCCGTCCCGGAAAGGACCGACGATGAACTTCCCCTGGCCTGACGGCCGCCGCGCCGCCGCCGCGTTCACCTTCGACGTCGACGCCGAGTCGTGCGTCCTCGCGCACGACCCCTCGGCCTCGTCGCGGATGTCGCTGATGACCCACCAGGCCTACGGCCCGCGGGCCGGCGTGCCCAGGCTGCTGCGGCTGCTGCGGCGCCAGGACGTGAAGGCCACGTTCTTCGTCCCCGGATTCACCGCCGACACCTACCCCGACATGGTGCGGAGCATCGTCGACGAGGGGCACGAGGTGGCGCACCACGGCTACCTCCACGAGCCGATGCGGGGCATCGACGCGGCGCGGGAGGCCGAGTACCTCGACCGCGGCCTGGAGGCGCTGGACCGGCTCGGCATCCGCCCGGCCGGCTACCGGGCCCCGTGGTGGGAGATGAACTGGCACACCCCCGACCTGCTCATCGAGCGCGGCTTCCAGTACGACTCCAGTCTGCTCGACGGCGACACCCCGTACCGGCTGCACGGCACCGGGGCGACGGGCAGCCTGGTCGAGATCCCCGTCGACTGGGGCCTGGACGACTGGGAGCAGTACGCCTTCTACCCCGGCTGGACGGGCAGCGGGGTGATCGAGAGTCCTCGCAAGGTGCACGAGATGTGGCTGCTGGAGGCGCAGGCCCACCACGCCGAGAGCGGCTGCTTCGTCCTGACCAACCACCCCTTCATCTCCGGCCGCCCCTCCAGGGCGGCGGCCCTGGAACGGCTGATCGAGGACGTGCGCGCCCTGGACGGCATGTGGATCACCACGCTGGAGGAGATCGCGGCCCACACGGCCGGGACCGTCAAGGAGATCCGGCACATCGAGCGCGTCGAAGCACCCGACTCACTCACCACGAGCCACGGCTAGCACCGGCCCGGGTGGCCCCGGCCCGGTCGGCACCGGACGGGCAGCGCCCGACGAAGGCGCCGAGCTCCCGCGGAACCGCCTGGGCGGACCGCCGGGAGCTCGGCGCGTTCGGTCTTCGGGCGGCTGGGTGTCCGGGGTCGTGGCCGCCGGGTTGCCCTGGCGCCGTCCGGCCGGCGGTGGGTACGGCGTGCCGTGGTGTCGGCCGGGGGCGCGATGTGTCCGGTGCGCCCTTGGTCTGCCCCGGTCCTCTCAGGAGGCCGGGCTGTCCTGAAGACCGGGACGGGACGGGGTGGTGGCCGGCGGCACCGGCCTCCCGCGGAACCACCTGGGCGGATCGCTGGGAGTGCGGTGTGTTCGGTCTTCGGTGGTCGGGTTGCCGTGGTGCCGTCCGGCTGGGGGCGGCTCGTACCGCGCGCTGTGGCACAGGCCGGGGCGCGATGTGTCCGGTGCGCCCTTGGAAGGGGCTGCCCCGGTCCTCTCCGGCGTGGTGAGGGTGGGTCATGGACGGGCGGCGCGTTCCGCACGGTCATCCCCGTTACCGTGGCCGGTCCGGGCCGTGGCCGCCGAGTCGGCGGGTCACCTGGTCGGCGGCGGCGCGTACCGCCTCGCCGAGAACCGGCAGCCGGTCGGGGGAGACGCGGTAGCGGGGCGCCGAGGCGAGAACGGCCGCGGCCACCTCGCCACGGTGGTCGAAGACCGGTGCGGCCACGCCGGCCTCCTGCAACGAGGTCTCCCCGAAGTTCGCGGCGTAGCCCTGCCCGTGCATCGCGTCGAGCTGGGACAGATACGCCTCGAGCACCGTCTCGTCGAGCCCGGGCAGGACCAGCGTGCCGCTGGTGAGCAGGGCGCGGACGGTGCTGCCGGGCAGCTGGGCCAGGAACACCCGCACCGACGAACTGGCGGCGGTGTGGTAACGGGTGCCCAGCGCGGTGGTGTGCTTGACCTCGTGAGGGCTGGGGACCTGCTCGACGCAGACGGCCTCGGTGCCGTTCCACAGCATCAGCGCCGAGGTCTCACCGGTGCGCCGGGTCAGTTCCCGCAGCACCGGGTGGGCGACGCGGCGCACATCGAGGTCCGCGAGCAGGGGCCCGGCCATGGCGATGACGCCCAGGCCGAGCCGGAAACGCCGGGAGCCGGCCGCCCGTTCGACCAGGCCGGCCCGCTCCAGGGTGGCGAGGATGCGGGAGACGGTGCTCTTGTGCAGACCGACCCGGGCGGCGATGTCGGTGACCCCGAGCAGGGGCTCCCGCGCGCTGAAGCAGAGCAGGACGGAGATCCCGTTGCGCAGGACGGAGATCCCCCGGTTCTCCGCCGTTCCCGTGTCCTCGCCGCTCGGGTCCGTCCGCCTGTCCGCCATCGGCGCTCCCTCGGTGTGCACGGCACGGCGCGGTGCCGCGCCGACCCGGGGAGGGCCGGTGCGGCACCGCGTGCCGTCGGGTTCGCGATCAGACGCCCAGGATGTTGTGCTCAGGACCGAAGGGGAACTTGGTGATGTTCTCGGCGCCGTTCTCGGTCACGACCAGGATGTCGTGCTCACGGTAACCACCGGCGCCCGGCTCGCCCTCGGGCACCATGATCATCGGCTCCATGGACACCACCATGTTCGGTTCGAGCACGGTGTCGATGTCCTCGCGCAGTTCGAGCCCCGCCTCGCGGCCGTAGTAGTGGGACAGCACACCGAACGAGTGGCCGTAGCCGAAGGTGCGGTTGGGCAGCAGGCCGTGGCCGATGTAGGTCTCGTTGAGCGAGTGGGCGATCTCCGCGCAGCTGATCCCCGGCTTGATCAGTTCCAGACCGCGCCGGTGCACCTCGACGTTGATCTCCCACAGTTCGAGCGACCGGGCGTCGGGCTCGCCGTAGAAGAGGGTCCGCTCCAGCGCGGTGTAGTAACCCGAGATCATCGGGAAGCAGTTGAGGCTCAGGATGTCGCCGCGGCCCACCTTGCGGGTGGTGGGCCAGTTGTGGGCGCCGTCGGTGTTGATGCCCGACTGGAACCACACCCAGGTGTCGCGGATCTCCGTGTGCGGGTACGCGCGGGCGATCTCGCGGACCATGGCGTCCGTGCCGGCCAGCGCGACCTCGTACTCCGAGACGCCCTCGTGGATCGCCGCGCGGATGGCCTCGCCGCCCAGGTCGCCGACCCGCGCGCCCTCCTTGATCAGGGCGATCTCCTCGTCCGACTTGACCATCCGCTGCCGCATGGCGGACTGCGCGATGTCGGCGAACTCCGCGTCGGGGAAGGCGGCTTCGAACTTCCGCAGGGTGTCCAGCGGCAGGCTGTCGTGCTCGATGCCGATCCGGCGCGGCGTGACGGCCCGCCCCCTCAGCGTCTCCTTGATGACGTGGATGTAGTTGTCGCGGTGCCAGTCGGTGTAGACGACGTTGTCGCCGAAGGTGCGCCGCCACGGCATGCCGGCGTCGATGTTGGCGGAGACGGTGATCTGGTCGTCCGTGGTGACGATCAGCGCGTAGGGGCGGCCGAAGGAGGTGAAGAGGAAGTCGGAGTAGTACTTGATGTTGTGGTACGAGGTGAACAGGGCGACGTCGACGCCCGTTTCGGCCATCGCCTTGCGGAGCATCGACAGCCGGCGCTCCATCTCGGCGTCGGAGAAGGTCAGTCGCTCCTTCTCACCGTTGCGGATCAGCTTCAGGCGCTCGAGGTCGGCAGCGGACACGGGTACTCCTTCGCGTCGGTTTTCGTCGGCTTTCATCGGTTCTTCATAGGTTCGGCGTCTCCCCTTCGACCGGGGAAGAGGAGCGGTCCGGTGGGTGGGTGGTCCTCAGTGCTCGCGCAGCGGCTCGCGTGAGGTCTCCTTCGAGGCCAGGACGGCCCAGAGCGAGACCAGTGCCGCGGCGACGAGGTACCAGGCGGGGGAGAGGGCACTGCCGGTCCAGGAGATGAGCAGCGTGGCGACGAACGCCGCGGTGCCGCCGAAGAGGGCGTTCGCCAGGTTGAAGCTGATGGCGAAGCCGCTGTAGCGGACCCGGGTCGGGAACTGCTCGGCGAGGAAGCTCGGCAGCGTCCCGTCGTTGAGGGTGAGCATGCCGCCGAGCAGCACCTGGATCGCGATGACGGTCAGCAGCCCGGCGCCGTCCAGCAGCATGAACGCCGGCACGGTGCACAGCGTGAACAAGGTGGACGCCGTGATCAGCATCTTCTTCCGGCCGAACCGGTCCGAGGCCAGGCCGGTGAGGAAGACGAAGGCGATGTACGCCGTGAGCGAGACGGTGGTGGCGAGGAACGACTCGGTGGTGCCGAAGTGGAGTTCCTCCGACAGGTACGTCGGCATGTAGCTGAGCAGCATGTAGAAGCCGACCGCGTTGAGCACGGTGGCGCCCATCGCGAGGACCAGCGGGCGACGGTTGGCGCGCAGCATCTGCTTGGCCGGGGTCCGCACGACGTCCTCCTGCTCCTCCAGGGCGCGGAACGCCGGGGTGTCCTCCAGCCGCATCCGGATGTAGCGGCCGATCAGGCCCATCGGAGCGGCGAGCAGGAAGGGCAGGCGCCAGCCCCAGGTGTGCATTTGGCCCTCGGAGAGCACTCCGGTGAGCAGGGCCGCGAGCAGGGAGCCGAGCAGCAGACCCGAGGCGGTGCTGGCCGGGACCACGGAGGCGTACAGACCGCGCCGTCCGGCGGGGGCGTACTCGACCAGGAAGGCGGAGGCGCCGGCGTACTCACCGGAGGCGGAGAACCCCTGGACGACCCGAACCACCAGGAGGAGCAGCGGCGCGAACAGACCGACCGCGTGATACGTGGGCAGCAGGGCGATGCAGAAGGTCGCCACCGACATGATCACGATGGACAGCGAGAGCGCGCTGCGCCGGCCGACCTTGTCGCCGATGTGCCCCCAGACGAATCCGCCGAGGGGACGGACGAAGAAGGAGACGGCGAAGACGCTGAAGGTCGCCAGCAGGGCCGTCGTGCGGTCGGTGTCGGGAAAGAAGACCGTGGAGATGGTCGCCGCCAGATAGCCGTAGGCGGCGTAGTCGAACCACTCGACGAAGTTGCCGATGAAGCTGGCCGCCACCACGCGGCGGCGTACCGCGGGGCTGCCGGTGGGTGAGCCGGCCATGTCGTCGGCGGAGGGGGCGAGCGGCGGGGGTGGATCGGGCGGCTGGGGCCGCACCGGGGCGCTTGGCTGGTCGTTCATGGAACGGACTCCCCAACATGGAGTTGCATATCCAGCAACGGTGTTGCACAACGTAGGTGGAGTCCCGAGCTTGCGCAAGAGATGCACTCATGGTTTTTCCTTATGAGCATCTCTGTTGCGTCAAACGCAACAAGCCGCCGACCTGAGGCCGGCGGCTGAGGAAGTTGTTGCGCTCAGATCGCTTCGCGGATCGCTCGCTCGAAGCCCACGACATGGCTTCGCGCGAGCTCCGAGGCCTTGTCGGGGTCGCCGTCGACGATGGCCCGCAGCAGCGGTCCGTGCTCGACGACGTGCCCTGCCATGCCGGGCAGCCGGTTCACGAACAGGCACCAGATCCGGGTGGCCAGGTTGTCGTAGCGGACGAGGGTGTCCTCGAGGTACGGGTTGTGGGTCGCCGCGTAGATGGCGCGGTGCACCCGCAGGTCGAGGCGCATCAGGGCGTCCGCGCCCTGCCCCGGGGTGTCCTCGCCCTCCAGCCGCCGCAGCAGCGCGCCCAACGCCTCGCGGTCGGCGGCCGTGGCGCGCTCGGCCGCGCACGCCGCCGCCATCGGCTCCAACTGGCGCCGCACCTCGGAGATGTGGGCGAGGTCGGTGATGTTGACCTCGGTGGCGAAGGTCCCGCGCCGCGGGTAGGTCACGATCAGCCGCTCGTGCTGGAGCCGCTTGAGGGCTTCGCGCACCGGGGTGCGCCCGAAGCCGACGCTCTGGGCGAGCAGATCCTCGTTCACCGGGGCGCCGGGCGGGATCTCCAGCATGATCAGCCGGTCGCGGATGTCGCGGTACGCGCGCTCGGCGAGGGTGAGCGTCTCCTCGGCGGTCGCCGGCGAGGCCTCCGTCTGATCCATCGCGCTACCCCCTTGACCCGTTCCGTCGGCTTGTCCTACGTTACCGGACACAACTGATATATCAGTGTGGGAGCAGTCGCATATTAAGGTGGTGCTCACTATGGCAGCGAGTCCGTCGACGACGGAGGCAAGCGGCCTTCTCTCCCTCCCGCTGGCGGCGCTGGACCCCGAGATCGCCGTCGCCGTCTCCGAGGAGCTCAGGCGCCAGCAGTCGACACTCGAGATGATCGCGTCGGAGAACTTCGCGCCGGCGGCCGTGATGCAGGCCCAGGGCTCGGTCCTGACGAACAAGTACGCCGAGGGCTACCCCGGCCGCCGCTACTACGGCGGCTGCGAGCACGTCGACGTCGTCGAACAGCTCGCGATCGACCGGGTCAAGGCCCTCTTCGGCGCGGAGGCGGCCAACGTCCAGCCGCACTCGGGCGCCCAGGCCAACGCCGCCGCGATGTCCGCCCTGCTCGACCCCGGGGACACGATCCTCGGGCTCGACCTGGCGCACGGCGGCCACCTCACCCACGGCATGCGCATCAATTTCTCCGGCAAGCTCTACAACGTCGTGCCGTACCACGTCCGCGAGTCAGACCTGCGCGTCGACATGGACGAGGTGGCCGAACTGGCCCGCGCGCACCGGCCGAAGCTGATCGTGGCCGGCTGGTCGGCCTACCCCCGCCGGCTGGACTTCGCCGCCTTCCGACGCATCGCCGACGAGGTCGGCGCGTACCTCATGGTCGACATGGCGCACTTCGCGGGACTGGTCGCGGCCGGACTGCACCCCAGCCCCGTGCCGTACGCGGACGTCGTGACGACCACCACCCACAAGACCCTCGGAGGTCCCCGCGGCGGTGTGATCCTCAGCCGGGCCGGACTCGCCAGGAAGATCAACTCGGCGGTCTTCCCCGGCCAGCAGGGCGGCCCCCTGGAGCACGTCGTCGCGGCGAAGGCGGTCGCCTTCAAGGTCGCCGCGAGCGAGGAGTTCAAGGAGCGTCAGCGGCGCACCCTCGAGGGCGCCCGGATCCTCGCCGGCCGGCTGCTCGCCGACGACGTCGCCGAGGCCGGGATCTCCGTCCTCACCGGCGGCACGGAAGTCCACCTCGTCCTGGTCGACCTGCGCGACTCGGCGCTCGACGGACAGCAGGCCGAGGACCGCCTCCACCGCGTCGGCATCACCGTCAACCGCAACGCGGTGCCTTTCGACCCGCGCCCGCCGATGGTCTCCTCCGGCCTGCGCATCGGCACCCCCGCGCTGGCCACCCGGGGCTTCGGCGCGGAGGAGTTCCGCGAGGTCGCCGACATCATCGCCCGCGCCCTGAAGGAGGAGGACCTCACCGACGAGGGCGCCGGACTGCTGCGCGGACGGGTCACCGCGCTCGCCGAGAAGTTCCCGCTCTACGCCGACCGGACCGCCCCCGACGGCCGGACCGCGAACGCCGACCCGACCGGACCGGCCGACCAGACCGGACCCGCCCACCAGACCGGACCCGCCGAGCAGAACGGAACCGCCGGATGACCGCCACCCCGCTCCCGGAGCATCCCGACTGGCTCTGGCGCACCCCCGATCCGCGCTCCTCCTACGACGTCGTCATCGTCGGCGCCGGAGGCCACGGCCTGGCCACCGCCTACTACCTCGCCAAGAACCACGGCATCACCAACGTCGCCGTACTGGAGAAGGGCTGGCTGGCCGGCGGCAACATGGCCCGCAACACCACCATCATCCGGTCCAACTACCTGTGGGACGAGAGCGCCGCCATCTACGAGCACGCCCTCAAGCTGTGGGAGCGGCTGCCCGAGGAACTGGACTACGACTTCCTGTTCAGCCAGCGCGGCGTGCTCAACCTCGCGCACACCCTCCAGGACGTCCGCGAGGGCGTGCGCCGCGTCAACGCCAACCGCCTCAACGGAGTCGACGCCGAATGGCTGGAGACGGACGAGGTCGCCAAGGTCTGCCCGATCCTCAACGTCTCGCCCACCACCCGCTACCCGGTCCTCGGCGGTACCTACCAGCCGCGCGCCGGCATCGCCAAGCACGACCACGTCGCCTGGGCACTCGCCCGCCGCGCCGACGAGATGGGCGTCGACCTCATCCAGGGCTGCGAGGTCACCGGCTTCGTCAAGGACGGCGACCGGGTCGTCGGCGTGGAGACCAGCCGGGGCCGCATCCTGGCCGGCCGGGTCGGTCTCGCGGGCGCCGGGCACAGCAGCGTCCTGGCCGAGCGGGCCGGATTCCGGCTGCCGGTGCAGTCGCACCCGCTCCAGGCACTGGTCTCCGAGCTGCACGAGCCGGTGCACCCCACCGTCGTGATGTCGAACCACGTGCACGTCTACGTCTCCCAGGCGCACAAGGGCGAGCTGGTGATGGGCGCGGGCGTCGACGCGTACAACGGCTACGGCCAGCGCGGATCGTTCCACGTGATCGAGCATCAGATGGCCGCCGCCGTGGAGCTGTTCCCGGTCTTCGCCCGCGCGCACGTGCTGCGCACCTGGGGCGGCATCGTCGACGTCACCCCGGACGCCTCCCCGATCATCGGCACCACTCCGGTGGAGAACCTCTACGTCAACTGCGGCTGGGGCACCGGAGGTTTCAAGGCGACCCCGGCCGCCGGCTGGACCTTCGCCCACACCATCGCCACCGGTGAGCCGCACCCCCTGAACAAGCCCTTCGCCCTGGAGCGCTTCACCACGGGCGCCCTGATCGACGAGCACGGCGCCGCGGCCGTGGCCCACTGAGAGGAGGACACCGTGCTGCTGCTGAACTGCCCCTGGTGCGGTCCACGGGACGAGACCGAGTACCACTACGGAGGCCAGGCCCACATCCCCTTCCCCGAGACCTCCGGGGACCTCACCGACGAGCAGTGGGCCGAATACGTCTTCTACCGGGACAACCCCAAGGGCCCCTTCGCCGAGCGGTGGGTGCACTCCACGGGCTGCCGCCGCTGGTTCAACGTCGTACGCGACACCGTCAGTTACGAAGTGCTCGCCGTCTACCGGCTCGACGAGCCCCGCCCCGATCTCCCCGGGTTCCCCGGGATTCCTGGGCTCCCCGGGCGGAGCGACCTTCGTCAGTCCGCCCATCCGGCCGGAGGGAACCGATGACCGACCAGGAATTCCGTCTGCCGCACGGCGGCCGCGTCGACCGCGGCACCGTGCTGCGGTTCACCGTCGACGGACGGCAGTTGACCGGCCACCCCGGCGACACCGTCGCCTCCGCCCTGCTGGCCAGTGGTGTCGCCGAGGTCGGAGCGTCCCTCTACCGGGGCCGCCCGCGCGGCATCGTCTCCGCAGGCGTCGAGGAGCCCAACGCCCTGCTCCAGCTCGACGGCCCGTACTCGGAGAGCATGCTGCCCGCGACGACCGTCGAGCTGTACGACGGGCTGTCCGCCACCACCCTGTCCGGGATGGGCCGGCTCGACCCCGGCCCCGACCCCGCCGTCTACGACAAGAAGTACGCGCACACCGACGTCCTGGTCGTCGGAGCGGGCCCGGCCGGACTCGCGGCGGCCGTCGCCGCCGCCGGTTCCGGCGCCCGTGTGATCCTCGTCGACGACCAGCCCGAGCCCGGCGGTTCGCTGCTGTCCGGACGCACCGGGACGGTCGGCGAGCAGGCCGCGCTCGACTGGGTCGCCGACATGCGCGCGGCCCTCGACACCGCGCCCGAGGCCGTCGTGCTGCCCCGCACCACCGCCTTCGGCTCCTACGACGACAACTACGTCCTCGCCCTGCAACGGCGCACCGACCACCTCGGCGCCGACGCCCCCGGCGCCTCCGCGGGCGTCTCGCGCCAGCGGCTCTGGCACATCCGGGCCCGCCAGGTGATCCTGGCGACCGGCGCCCACGAGCGGCCGCTGGTGTTCGCCGGCAACGACCGCCCCGGCGTGATGCTCGCCTCCGCCGTGCGCACCTACGTCAACCGCTACGCGGTGGCCCCCGGCTCGCGCACGGTCGTGACCACCACCAACGACAGCGCCTACGACACGGTGGCCGACCTGCACGCGGCCGGCGTCCCGATCGCCGCCGTCGTCGACGCGCGGCCCCAACTGTCGCAGCGGGCGGCCGAGGTCTCCGTGGCGACCGGCGTCAAGGTGCTGACCGGCAGCGCGGTGACCGGCACCGCGGGCGAGGGCCGGATCACCGGGGTCACCGTCCAGGCCCTCGACGACGGCGGCGAACTCACCGGCGAGCCCGTCTCGTTCGACTGCGACCTGCTCGCCGTCTCGGGCGGCTGGAGCCCGGTGGTGCACCTGCACAGCCAGCGTCAGGGGAAGCTGCGCTGGGACGGGGACCTGGCCGCCTTCGTCCCCGACGGCACGGTGCGCGACCAGCACATCGCGGGTGCGGCCCGCGGGACGTACGACCTCGACGGCGCGCTCGCCGAAGGGGCCCGCGCCGGTGCGCAGGCCGCCACCGACGCGGGGTTCCCGGTGCCCGTCCCCGCCCCGCCGGCCGGCGACGCCCGCGACCGCGCCCCGGTGCGCGCACTGTGGCTGGTGCCCGCACCCGGCAATGGCCCCGGCGGCCCCGACGGCGATCCCGGTACCTGGGACACCCACTTCGTCGACCACCAGCGCGATGTCACCGTCGCCGACGTCTGGCGGTCCACCGGCTCCGGGATGCGCAGCGTCGAGCACGTCAAGCGCTACACCTCGCTCGGCACCGCCAACGACCAGGGCAAGACCTCCGGCGTCAACGCGATCGGCGTGATCGCCGCCGCCCTCGGGGACGGCGCCTCCCCGGGCGAGATCGGCACCACCGCCTACCGGGCGCCGTACACCCCGGTGGCCTTCGCCGCCCTCGCCGGACGTGAGCGCGGAGACCTGTTCGACCCGGAGCGCACGACGGCGATCCACGGCTGGCACGTCGCGCACGGCGCGGAGTTCGAGAACGTGGGGCAGTGGAAGCGGCCGTGGTACTACCCCCGGGAGGGGGAGGACATGGACGCGGCGGTGGCACGGGAGTGCCGCGCGGCCCGCGAGGGCGTCGCCTTCATGGACGCCTCCACCCTCGGCAAGATCGAGATCCGGGGCGCCGACGCGGGTGAATTCCTCAACCGGATCTACACCAACGCCTTCAAGAAGCTCAAGCCCGGCTCCGCCCGCTACGGCGTGATGTGCAAGCCCGACGGCATGATCTTCGACGACGGTGTGACCCTGCGCCTCGACGAGGGCCGCTACTTCATGACCACTACGACCGGCGGCGCCGCCGGCGTACTGGACTGGCTGGAGGAGTGGCTCCAGACCGAGTGGCCCGAACTCGACGTGCACTGCACCTCGGTGACCGAGCAGTGGAGCACGATCGCCGTCGTCGGCCCCAGGTCCCGCGAGGTCGTCGCCCGGCTCGCCCCCGATCTGGACCTGTCCAACGAGGCGTTCCCGTTCATGACGTTCCGCGAGACCACCCTGGCCTCCGGCGTCCCCGCCCGCATCTGCCGGATCTCCTTCTCCGGCGAACTCGCCTACGAGATCAACGTCTCCGCGTGGTACGGCCTCGCCGTCTGGGAGCAGGTGCACGCGGCCGGACAGCCGTACGGCATCACCCCGTACGGCACCGAGACCATGCACGTGCTGCGCGCCGAGAAGGGCTACGTCATCGTCGGCCAGGACACCGACGGGACGGTCACCCCCCACGACGCGGGCATGTCCTGGGCGGTCTCCAAGCAGAAGGACTTCATCGGCAAGCGCTCCTACAGCCGCCCCGACACCGCCCGCGGCGACCGCAAGCACCTGGTCGGGCTGCTGCCCGCCGACGGCAGCACCCGGCTGCCGGAGGGCTCCCAGATCGTCGCGCCGGACGTCCCCGTCACCCCGCAGGACGGGCCGGTGCCGATGCTCGGACACGTCACCTCCAGCTACCACAGCCAGGCCCTCGGCAGGCCCTTCGCCCTCGCGCTCGTCGCCGACGGACGCAACCGGATCGGCGAGACCCTGCTCGCCCCGGTCGGAGACGACCTGGTGCCCGTCCTGGTCGCCGACCCCGTGCTCTACGACCCCGAAGGGACCAAGCGAGATGGCTGAGCCGACCGACGCGGGACCCGCGGCGCTGCGCCGCGGTCCCCTGACGCACCTCCGGGACCGCATGCGCGCCGCCACGGTGACGGGCGAGCGCGGTGTGTCGCTGGAGGAGTGGCCCTTCGTCACCATGGTGAGCCTGCGCGTCGACCCCGCCTCCGAGGCGGCCGGCCGACTGGGCTCGGCACTCGGCGCCGCACTGCCCGGCCACTGCGGCGCGACCGCGCGGTCCGGCCCGCACTCCACGCTGTGGCTCGGCCCCGACGAATGGCTCGTGCTGTCGCAGAGCGAAGGGCCGGCGCTGGTCGCCGAACTGCTGGACGCGCTCGCCGGGGCCCCGGGCTCGGTCGTCGACGTGTCGGCGAACCGGACCACGCTGGAGCTGAGCGGCCCTTCGGCCCGCGCGGTCCTGGAGAAGGGCTGCGCCCTGGACCTGCACCCACGCTCCTTCGGGCCGGACCGGGCGGTGTCCACGCAGGTCGGACCGGTCCCGGTGGTGCTCTGGCAGACCGGCGAGACGGCCTACCGGCTCCTCCCGCGGTCCTCGTTCGCCGACTACCTGACCCGCTGGCTCATCGACGCGATGAGCGAGTTCCAGGGCGCCGAGGTGCCGTGATGGCCCTCAGCGTCTTCGACCTGTACTCGGTCGGCATCGGCCCCTCCTCCTCGCACACGGTGGGGCCGATGCGGGCGGCCCGGCGTTTCGTCCGGCTGCTGGAGCGGGACGAGCTGCTGGACGACGTCGCCGGCGTCCGGGCGGAGCTGTACGGTTCGCTCGGCGCCACCGGCCGCGGCCACGGTTCCGACCAGGCCGTGGTCCTCGGCCTGGAGGGCGAGGACCCGGCCACCGTCGACACCGACCGGTCCGAGGACCGGGTCGCGGAGGTACGCGCCGGCGGCACGCTGCTGCTCGGCGGCAAGCACCGGATCCGCTTCGACGGCGACCGGGACCTGGTGCTGCACCGCCGCAGGTCCCTGCCCGCCCACCCGAACGGCATGGTGTTCCGGGCCCTCGCGGCGGACGGCCGGGAACTGGCCGCGCGCACCTACTACTCCGTGGGCGGCGGCTTCGTCGTCGACGAGGAGGCCACCGGCGCCGACCGGGTCGTCGCCGACACCACGCCGGTGCGCTTCCCGTTCTCCTCCGGTGCCGAACTGCTCGACGCCTGCGCCCGGGAGAACCTGTCGATCAGCGACGTGATGCTCGCCAACGAGCAGGCCTGGCGGTCCGAGGCGGAGGTGCGTGCCGGACTGCTCGATCTGTGGGCGGTGATGCGGGCGTGCGTGGACCGCGGTTGCCGGCGCGAGGGCGTGCTGCCCGGCGGCCTGCGCGTGCCGCGCCGCGCGCCGGGGCTCTTCCGTGAGCTGAGCGCCGCCGGCGGGGACAGCACGGACCCGCTGCGGGGCATGGACTGGGTGAACCTGTTCGCCCTCGCCGTCAACGAGGAGAACGCCTCGGGCGGCCGGATCGTGACCGCGCCCACCAACGGGGCGGCCGGGATCGTGCCCGCCGTACTGCACTACTACGTGCGCTTCGTGCCCGGCGCCGACCAGGACGGCGTCGTCCGCTTCCTGCTGACCGCCGCCGCCATCGGCATCCTGTTCAAGGAGAACGCCTCCATCTCCGGCGCCGAGGTCGGCTGCCAGGGCGAGGTCGGATCGGCCTGCGCCATGGCGGCGGGGGCACTGTGCGAAGTGCTCGGCGGCAGCCCCGCCCAGGTGGAGAACGCGGCCGAGGTCGGGATCGAGCACAACCTGGGCCTCACCTGCGACCCGGTGGGAGGTCTCGTGCAGATCCCCTGTATCGAGCGCAACGCCGTCGCGAGCGTCAAGGCGATCAACGCGTCCCGGCTCGCCCTGGCCGGCGACGGCACCCACAAGGTCAGCCTGGACCAGGCGATCAGGACCATGCGGGACACCGGCCGCGACATGAAGGTCAAGTACAAGGAGACCGCCCGCGGCGGTCTCGCCGTCAACGTCATCGAGTGCTGACGTACAGAAGGGAGTTGCCGTCGCCATGGCTGACACCCCGGCCAACCCGGCCACCCGGGCCGCACCGGCTCGCCCGGCCCCTCCGGTCGAGCACGTGCTCACTCTCGACTGCCCGGAGGCTCCCGGCATCGTGCACGCGGTCACCCGTTACCTGGTGGACCACGGCTGCGACATCGTCGACAACCAGCAGTTCGGCGACCGCCGCGGCGGCCACTTCTTCATGCGGGTGCGGTTCACCTCCGCCACTGGCGGCGCGGATGAAATCGGCCTCCTGCGCCGGGACTTCGCCGCCGTGGCAGCCCCCTTCGCCATGAGCTGGCGGCTGGAACCGGCCGGCTCCAGACGCCGCGTCCTGATCATGGTGTCCCGCTACGGCCACTGCCTCAACGACCTGCTCTTCCGGGCCCGTTCCGGCGACCTGCCGATCGACGTGGTCGCGGTGGTCTCCAACCACCGCGACCACGAGGCACTCGCCCAGTGGTACGGCATCCCCCACTTCCACCTCCCCGTGACCGCCGCCACCAAGGGGGCCGCCGAAGAGCGGCTGCTCGGCATCGTGGACGAACTCGGCGTGGAACTGGTCGTCCTCGCCCGCTACATGCAGGTGCTGTCCGACGGTCTGTGCGCGCGGCTCGCCGGCCGGCTGATCAACATCCACCATTCCTTCCTGCCGAGCTTCAAGGGCGCCAAGCCCTACCACCAGGCGTACGAGCACGGCGTCAAGGTGGTGGGCGCGACCGCCCACTACGTCACGGCCGACCTCGACGAGGGGCCGATCATCGCCCAGGAGGTCATCGGCGTCGACCACACCCACACCCCCGAGGACCTCGTCGCCGTCGGCCGGGACGTGGAGTCGGCCGCGCTGGTCAAGGCGGTGCGTTGGCACTGCGAGGGGCGGGTGGTGGTCCAGGGCCGGCGCACCGTGGTGCTCCAGTGAGCGCTCAACCGGCTTGTCGGCCGGGAGAGTTGGCCGACTCGTCCTCGGTCAGCCGCCGGTGCTCGTGCACCCGGCTCGGAAGACCCTCGGGGTTGGGGCCGTACACGGCGAGCAGGCGCGCGTACTCCGGCGCCCAGTACCGGCCCGTGGCACCGGTGGGCACCTGGACGACCTCACCGGCGCGCGCCTCGACGGTCACTCCGTCGCACTCGACGTACAGGTGGCCCTCCAGGACGTAGTTGAACTCGTCGTGCGGATGCTCGTCCGTCCACGACTCGCCCCGCAGCTCCCATTCCATGAGCGCGGGAGAGGTCCGGGGACCGTCGTCGGCCGGGACGAAGACACGACCCATGAGGCCCGAGGGGCGCGGCTCCAGCGGCGCGGAGGGGTACTTCCGTGGTGGCATCCGAGTCTCCTGCCTTCCTCTGCTTCTGCGTCCCGCAGTCGTGCGGAAGCCGCGGGACGCGGCGGGACGACCATGGTGGGCCCGCGCGGACCGGCCGTCACGGCCACTGTGACGCACCCCACTCCGCCGCTCGTCGGCCGCCGTCCCCGCCCCGGTGGGCCGCCGGGCCGGGCCGCCCGTGTCCGGTGCCGCGTGCCACGATGGACGCGCACCGCACGGCGGGGAGGCCCGTGCGGTACGGAGAGACGGGGGTGACGTGGAGGGGGAGGTTCCGCCGCGGGCCGGGCGCGGGGTCCGCGAGGTGTGCGAGCAGGGCGCGCGGCTGCACGAGGCGGCGCGGAACCTCCGCACGGACCAGGCCGGCGCCGTGGCCGCCGTCCGCGCGGCCTTCGAGTCCTTGCGGGCCGAACTCGTCGCCCTGGAGCTGGAGTCCATCCCCGTGGCACGGCTCAGGGACGTCACCGAGGGACGGCTGCGCCTCGGCGCCGTGGAGGCGGCGGGCCTGCGCACGGTACGCGCGGTGCACGAGGCGAGCCGGTACGAACTGCGGCAGGTGCCCGGCGTGGGCGAGCAGACCGCCGACCGGGCGCTGGCCGCCGCCCGGCAGATCGCGCGGGCCGTGGCCGACACCGTCACCGTCCGCATCGACGTCGACCACCCCGAGCCCCGCACCACCGCCCTGGTGGTCGCCCTGCACCGGCTCGTCGAGGCCGGCCCGGAACTGCGCCGCGCCCTCGACGCGGCCGAACGGCTGGACACCCGGCTGACCGAGCTGCTGCCCGCGGCCCGGCCGGCCGGCGGACGGCTGCGGCTGGCGCTGGCCCGCCGCGAGCGCCGCGAACGCGCCCTGACCGCGGCCGCCGAACTCGGCGCACTGCTCGCCGAAGCGGCCGCCACCGGCGTACGCCTGCTGCTCGCCCAGGCCTCCACCGACCTGCTGCGCCCGGCCGCCTCCGACATCGAGGCCTGGGTCGACTTCGAACTGCGTCCCGCGGAGTACTACAGCCTGCTCGCCGAGGTCTCCGAACAGCGCCCGGACGCCGCCGCGAGCGAGGGCTTCGTCCCGTCGGAGGTGGCCGAACGGGTCCACGCCCAGCGGCTCGACGACACCCACCGCCGGGTGGCCCTGCGCGGCTACCAGGAGTTCGGCGCCCGTTTCGCACTCGCCCAGCGGCGGGTGGTCCTCGGCGACGAGATGGGTCTGGGCAAGACCGTGCAGGCCGTCGCGGCCCTGGCCCACCTCGCGGCCGAGGGGCACAGCCACTTCCTGGTGGTCTGCCCGGCCAGCGTCCTCATCAACTGGACCCGTGAGATCCACGCCCGCAGCACCCTGCGCGTCCTCGCCGTGCACGGCCCGGACCGGCAGGACGCCCACGCCGAGTGGCGCGAGCGCGGCGGGGTCGCCGTCACCACCTTCGACGTCCTGCACACCCTGCCCGCGCCCGACGGCACACCGCCGGGCATGCTCGTCGTCGACGAGGCCCACTACGTCAAGAACCCGGACACCCGCAGATCCCGCTCGGTCGCCGTGTGGACCGGGCGTTGCGAGCGCGTGCTGTTCCTGACCGGTACGCCGATGGAGAACCGGGTCGAGGAGTTCCGCGCCCTGCTGCGCCACCTCCGGCCCGAGCTGGTGCCCGCGGTCAGCGGCACCGACGCGGCCGCCGGACCGCACGCCTTCCGCCGCTCGGTGGCCCCCGCCTACCTGCGCCGCAACCAGGAGGACGTGCTCACCGAACTGCCCGCGCTGGTGCACACCGACGAGTGGGTGGAACTCGGCCCCGCCGACCGGGCGGCCTACCGCGAGGCGGTCGCCGAGGGGAACTTCATGGCGATGCGCCGGGCCGCCTACGCGGATCCGGAGACGTCCGCGAAGCTGCGACGGCTGCGGGAACTCGTCGCGGAGACCGCCGCGAACGGGCTGAAGGCAGTGGTGTTCTCCTACTTCCGGGACGTGCTCGACGCCGTCCGCGAGGGCCTGGGCGACAGCGCGTTCGGGCCGATCTCCGGAAGCGTCCCGGCGGCCCGCCGGCAGCGGCTGGTCGACGACTTCACCGGGGCGTCCGGCCACGCCGTGCTGCTCTCCCAGATCGAGGCGGGCGGCATCGGCCTCAACCTCCAGGCCGCCTCCGTGGTGATCCTGTGCGAACCCCAGGTCAAACCGACCCTGGAGCACCAGGCCGTGGCCCGGGTCCACCGCATGGGCCAGATCCGCGCCGTCCGGGTCCACCGGCTGCTGGCCACCGACAGCGTCGACGACCGGCTGCTGCGCATCCTGGCGCGCAAGGAACGGCTGTTCGACGCCTTCGCCCGGCGCAGCGACATGGCCGACGCCACGCCGGACGCCGTCGACGTCTCCGACGCCGGCCTGGCCCGCCGCATCGTCGAGGAGGAACAGCGGCGCCTGTCCGAGAACGCGAAGGCCGGAACGGGCTGACCGGAGGGCCGGCACGACGGCATCGATGAGTCGACGCGTCGATGTGTCGATGTGCCGACGGGAGGCGCCCTGCGCCTTGCCCACGTCGGCCTCGTGGAGCGGTCGGCCGCGATCCGCTCCGGAAGGCCCGGGCCGTACGGGCCGAGCGGGTCTCTCGCCACCGACACCACCGACGAGAGGCACGGACCGCCGGGGCCCGGCCCCACCGTTCCACCACCGCACAAGCGGCCGCCGAGCCACCGGAGAGGCCCGCGCCGGGCCGGCGCGGGCAGGGCCGGCCCGGCACCCGGCCGGACATGGCACCGCGCCGGACCGGGCTGGAAACCGCGCCGGACCGCGCCGAACCGGGCTGGGCTGGACACCGCGCCGAACCGGGCCGGGCATGGCGCTGCGCCGCACCGGGCCGAGCCGGGCCGGGCATGGCATCGAGCCGGATCTCGCCGAACCGGGCCGGACATGGCGTTGTACCGGGCCGGGCCGGACATGGCGCCGCGCCGAATCGGGCCGGGCATGGCGCTGCGCCGCGCCGGGCCGAGCTGGGCCGGGCATGGCATCGAGCCGGATCTCGCCGAACCGGGCCGGACATGGCGTTGTACCGGGCCGGGCCGGACATGGCGCCGCGCCGAATCGGGC